>JAUQXD010001405.1 GCA_030834835.1 Thermoflexales bacterium
TTGATCGCCAGCAGGCCGAATTTGTAAACGACGGCCAACACGATCAGGCTGGCCGGTTGCAGCACTCGCTTCATGTTAGCCCGCCCGCAACAACTTGATCAACTGCGCGCCGGCCACGAGCGCCGCGATCAACAAACCCGCGACCGCCAACCCGATCGGCAGCGGCGGCAGACCCAACAACAGCCAATGCACAAACCAGAAGTCCGGCACATTCAATCGGAAGAATTCATCCAGCCACATCAGATGCGTGCTGATACCCTCCAGATCGCCGTCGCTCTGGAAGGCATGCAACTGCCCCACCACCGCCTCGCGCGCCGCAGTCCATGTGCCAGGTTGCGCATATAGTTGCGCCATCTCAAACACCGTCGGCCACTGCTGCGCCAGCGGCGAATCGGCGATATTCAGAATCGAGCGATTGAGATACTGCCCCGGATCACGCTCGCCAAATTCGACCAGATACCGCGAATGATCGACCAGCACCGCCGGAAGGTTCACCACCACCCCGATCGCGATCAGCGCCCCGACGACCGTGCGTCGCAGCCGGGTTGGATTCGTCTGCACCCATGCGCCCGCCGCCAGAATCAACAGCGGCACAATCGGCAGAATGTAGCGCGGCCCCCAATTCCAGCCGCCGGTCCAAAATTCATAGACCGAAAAGAAACCAATCTCAGCCACGATGATCAAGCCGAACAACTCCGCCTCGGCTCGCCGGCGCCGCCACATCGACACCAGGCCCATCAGCCCCGCCCACACGATCGGGTTGTAAAACAGCAGCCCCTTGCCCGGGCTGAGAAGCAAGCCGTATAAACCCAGTAACAGCGGTGTGCCAAATGTAGTGTGCTGTAGCGCAGAGAATCCGAACGTCAACGGCGAGCCGTAGCGCGACCAGTTCATCAGGCCAATCAACGCCCCGACGACCGCCAGCGGCAGCAGCCACACCAGCCAGCGTCGCCAGTCATGCCGGATGATCGACGCGGCATAGATCATAAACGCCGGGGCCATGATGGCCGATCGTTCGCGGGCGAAGATCGCAATCGCCAGGGCGCTGCCCGAGATCAACAGCCAACGGCCTACATCTACCCGATCGGGCCGAGCGATCCGATCGGCCTTCACGCGATACAGCGCATACGCCGCCAGCGTGATCGTCAACGCGATCAGCGGCTCGCCGAAGTACGTGCGCGTGTACGGCAAAGCCATGCTGCCGAAGGCATACGCCACCCCCAGCGCAACGCTCAACCGGGGTGAGAAATTTAATCGGGCGGCGAAGAGCGCCACCAGCCAGCCCGTCAACGCGATGATGATCGGATTAAACAGCGAGGTCGTGAAGCGCGTCATCAACACGGCCGACAGCGAGGGTGCGCCGCCCAATAATCGGCCAATGAGATACAGCGGTATCGCCACCAGCGATTGGCCCGGCGCGAACTGCGGATAGAGTTGTCCATCGCGGCCAGGCACGGCCCAGGTGGTCAACAAGTCGCGCGGCACGGCCGACGGCAAAAAGCCCGGATAGGTTTGTGGCTCAATCGTGATGGTCTGCGCCGTAATCGTCCAGCGCCCGTACTCGATCAGATTGGCAGTGACGCGATACGTGGTCTCTTCGTCTTGCGGGGCCAGGCGGCCGCCGGCAGTGAGGAGCAAGAGCGTCAGCAGACCGATCAGCAGCCAGTCAAACTGCGAGCGTTGTGCATGGGTCATGGCATCGTTCACTTCTGCCGCCGCTCGACACGACCTGCCATGATGAACACGATCAGCAGTCCGATCAGCGCCAGGCCGCTGATGCCCGCCCCGACCACAAAACTGACCGGCAAGAACATCATCTCCACACGATGATCACCGGCCGGCACCGGCACGACGCGCAATACGGCATCAGCTCGATAGACATTGACGGGCGCACCATCTACCGTCGCGGTCCAGCCTGGATAGTAGCTCTCGCTCAACACCAGCCACCCTGCCTGCGTCGTTGACACTTGCACGGCCAGTTGATTGTTGGCGTATTCCACTATCGCCGCCGTCCCGATGGAGTCCGTACGAGCCTCGCCCAATGCCTCAGCAGGCGTTTGCTCGAGCACGACGCTGGCCCGGGGATCAAATCCAGCCGCGCTTAAACGCTGCAGCACAGCGGCTTCGTCACGAATCACTTCGGCCTGTGCTGCCAGCCATACACGCGGCAGCATGTCGGTACGTTGATACACGCGGAGATCGGCATCGTAGATGCGTTCCCACCCCGAACCGGCGTCGGCATCCGGTATGAGCGCGTATTTCACGTTCAGCAGATCAATCAACGGCGATTGCACCGTGCTCGTGCTCAACACAATCGCTGGAGGCACCGTCGGACCCGATCGATCGATCGCGCCGAGGAAATCCAGATAGCGGCGTGAAAACACCGAATCGTAGCCGCCGATATCGAACAGCCCGAACATTGCGGCATAATTTGGCGGCAGCTGCCAGTCACGGCTGCGGCGTACGGTGACCACGCGTGCCTGTGCGGCATGCGCTTGCAGCCAGGCAATGCCCTGGGTCACGGGATAATCATACTCAGTGGGCGTCGTGTGCCGATAGGGTGTATTGACCCACCAGAGATCAGCGACGATCAAACCGATGAGGCTCAACCAGACCAGCGGCGCGCGACGCGCCAGCGTTGTGAGCAACAGCAGGCTGGTCGCCGCGAACAAAAGCACAGCCTGCAGTCCATCGGTCAGTTGGATGTAGGTCAGGCGCAGCGCGCTATCCGGCAGCCAGGGCAACCGCAGGATCACATAAGCCACGCCCGGCACGACAACGCTGCCTGCCACCACCCCCAGCGTTGCACGACGCCGGGCGGGTTCACGTCGCATCAACCAATCCGCACCGAATGCCGCCACCACCGCCACGCTCACGACAATCAGATACCGCATGCGGGCCGGCGGCAGGCTGTTGAAACCCGGCGCCCACGCCAGCACCCGATACACTTCAGTGCCAGCCGCGCAAACCGCGCCGAATAAACCCAACCCGACAAAACACCAGACCTCACTGCGCGCAGTTCTGCCCGCGGCGACAGCCACAACCGCCAACACCAGCGGAGCAACACCCGCGTACACTATCAATTCGTGATAGTTCAGTGTCCCCCACCAGTCACGCGTCACGTCCCCAAAGAATCGCGGCGCCCAGAGTGTCAACAAACCCGATCCATCCAGACTGCGCGTTAACGTCTCAAAATCAAGCGGAGGCCTGTGGCCTTGACCTGCGTACTCCACTGTGGGCAAGATCTGAATCATGGCCAATGCAGTGCCCAATCCAGCCATCAGCACGACCGCGCCCGCCACCCTTCGGCGAGGGCTTGATCCCGGCCACAGCCAGCGAAAAGCGCCATACCAGGCGACAGTCAATAGTGCATAAAGTGACCACTGCAAATGCCCGCCCAGAAAGATCAATGCAATCGCCGCTGCCCCCGGAACGCCGGGCCGCCAACGGCCCGATCGAATAACCGTCTCCAACGCCCATATTGCCCACGGCAACCAGACCATTGCACCCGCCACGCTGTCCCACATCAACCAGCCGACGGTCACCGTATTAAGCATAAACACTGTGCCGCCCAACAGCGCGGCCAGATGTCGCAGCCGCAACGCCCGCAAAAAACCGAACATTCCCACGCCCGCCAGGCTGAGATGCAGCAAGGCCATCAGATCAGAAGCATCAGCTCCGGGCAAGAACAGGTAGGGCAAGATGCCGGGGTAGAAAATTCCTGCCTGCGCGTTGCCAATCAGCGGATAACCGGCCAGCAGGCGCGGTTCCCATAGGGGCACACCCTCATGCCAGGCGCGAGCGGTCAGCAGTTTGACGGGATGAATATACTGGACTTTGTCCGAGGGAAGCGCATCATACGCGGCCGCCAGACCGCGATCGGTGTTCGACCACGGCGGCAGGGTCATGATGATGTCGAGTGGAGCCAACATCTGATCGGCTGGCCAACTGGGAGCCAAAAACAGCGCCGCCAGCACAATAAGCACCAGGCTACAAGCTGCGCTTCGCCACCGCTCAGACCAGTACCGGCGCCAGTGCATTAGCGGAATGCCCTCCGAGGTCACTTCACGGCTTCAGCGCGTAGGCTGTAACCAGATCGCCGAGATTCAGCGGGATCGGCGTTTCATCGAACCGCAGCGCGCGGAACACTCGCCCGAACAGTCGGCCCAACAGCGGACTGAAACCCGCGATGCGTGTGGCAAAATAACCCAGCCGCAAATAGCGCCCCTGCGCCTCGGAGCGCAGCACCTGAAAACCCGCCTTCGCCAGCATCGCCTGCAATGTGCGCTGCGAAAAATAGTATACGTGCATTTCCATCAACCACGGCCAACGCCCGCCCATCACGCGGGCAAACAGGCTGTCGATGTCCATCGTGTGCACCACCAGCAAACCGCCGGGCTTCAACAACCGATAAGCCTGCTGGACCTCTGCAAACGGATCGGTCAGATGCTCGATCACGTCCCATATCGTCACTACGTCGATCGACGCATCCGCCAGCCCCGACGTTGCCAGCGTGCCTTCAATCATATGCAGTCCTCGCGCGCATGCCTGTCCCACCGCCCAGTGGCTCGGCTCCACGCCCCACGCTTCCCAGCCGTGCTGCGCGGCAATCTCGACAAACACGCCCGTGTACGCGCCCACGTCCAGCAGCTTGCCCGGCGGCGCGTGCAGTTTCTCCAGCGGACGCAGATGCCGCTCAAACGTCAGCACACGGCCGTCGCGTTCTTCCAGATATAACGGATCTTCCACGGCTTCATACGAATCCAGAATCTTCGAGCCGTCGATGCGCGGATTGGTATAGACCAGCCCGCAGTTCTTGCATTGCACGATCGTATGATGCCGCCCGTAGCCCGGGCTGGTACAGCGGAATGCTTCAACGGCGGTGGGCAGCATATCGTCGGCCACGGTACTGGGAAAACGCAAACGTGTCTGATTGTTCCCGCACAAATTGCACGCGACATATTCCATGATCAGCTGGTTCTTTCTCCGGAAAATTTCTCGCGCAGCCGCCGCGCGCTCAACCGCCCCACGGTTTGCAGCGCCCGCCACACTTCCGCCTGCGAGATTTTGGAGGTGCCCCGGCGGCGGTCTTCAAACACGATCGGCACTTCACCGATCTGAAAGTTGTGCCGCTGCACATTGAAGATCATCTCGATCAGAAACGAATAGCCGTTGGCAAAGATCGCATCCAGATCGATCGCCTGCAGCACCTCGCGCCGATAACAGCGAAAGCCCGCCGTGCAATCCTTCGCCTGCAAGCCCAGCATCATCTTCGCAAAACTGTTCGCGCCTGCGCTGAGCATGCGGCGCTTCCACGTGCAGTTCAGTGTGCCGCCGCCTGGCACATAGCGCGACCCGATCACCATATCGCGCTCCCGGCTCAACTCCAGCAACGCCGGAATGTAACGCGGATGATGCGAGAAGTCGGCGTCCATCGTCATGATCCGATCGAAATCCTGCGCCAGCGCGTGCTTGAAGCCCGCAATATAGGCCGTGCCCAGGCCCAGCTTGCCCGCTCGATGGATTACCTGCACCCGACTGGTCTTCGCCGCCCACGCCTCCGACGCTTCGCCCGTGCCATCCGGCGATCCATCGTCCACGTTAATCACGCTCAAGTTCACGGGCAGCGCCAGCAACTCTTCGATCAGAATGTCGATGTTGTCGCGCTCGTTATAAGTTGGCACAATCACGACTGGCTTCATGATCAATTCTCAATTCTCAATGCACAATTCTCAATGCATCCTGCCTCTTGCATCCCGCATCATTCACTAGATTGGGAGTTGGCTTTCGTTCAACGCCAGCCCCAGCGTCAGCACCCATAGCAGCGCATAGTTCAAGCCGCGTTTCGATCGCCGTGCCGCCGCATACATCAACGTTGCCGCGATCAGGCCCGCCACAAACCGCGCCATCGCCAACGGCTCGCGGAACGTCGATTGGGGCGTGAACACGATCACGGCCGCGTTGATCAGCAACAGCCACATCGGCAGATCGAAGCGTCGTCGCCGCGCATCCCCGATCGTGCGCCACAGTCCGATCAGCGCCGGGATCACCGCCAGCGGCAGCATCATCGCCGCGATTAGAACAAATCTCCGCCCATCGATCGCAGCGATCGACCATAAACCTCGCAACGGCACGATCTCAAATGGCGTCGCCAGCGCCCCACCCGACCCTACGCCGAATTGTCCAAACCAACCGTACAAGATCAACTGCCAGATCGCAAACGGCGTCGCGGCAATGACACTTACTTTGATCGCGTTTCGCCAATCGCGCTGCGCGAGATAAGTGAGCACCACGCCGGCCGCGAACATCAACGTCATCTCTTTCGTCAACGCCGCCAACGCTAACGCGATCGCCGCCGCCGTCGATCGATTTTTCAAGAGCAACCACACGCCCGCTTGAGCGAGGCTATACGCCAGCGGCTCCGTCAAATCCAGCCGCACACCCATCAACGTCCCGGCATTCAGACCGTAGGCTAGCGCATACCACCGATTCGCACCGTAGTGTGCCAGAATTTCTTCCGTGACGAAAGTGCCCGCGACCAATGCGATCACATTGATCGCGATCAACGCCCACGGAATCAGATCGACGCTGCCCAGCCCCAGAACACGCGCCGCCAGTGGATACAAAATGCGTTGATAGCGATAGGCGGGGACATCGGTCTTGGTCCAGCCGTTCGCGGGATCGCGCGCGATTTGATAGGCAAATTGCCCGTCGTAACCAGGTTGACCGCCGGGCACGCCCGGATCGTACAGCGGACCGATGAGCGCAAAGAACCTGGGATCGAAGTTGCCGCGCGCCAGCGTGATCGCCGCATAGATCAGGCTGATTGCCAGCACCACCTGCCACGGTCGCAGGCGTGTCATGCGGGCCTCCGCCGCTGCGTCAACGCCAGTCCGATCAGCACCATCAGGCCGCAGATGATGGTGATCGTCGCGCCGACCTTCACCGAATCCGGCTCGTACTGGAACTCGATTGTATGACTGCCGGCGGTCAGTTTCACCGCGCGAAATGCAGTGTTCGCCAACTCGATTGGTGTCGGCGCACCATCCACCATCGCCTGCCAGCCGGGATACCACACGTCATTGAGAATCAACCAGCCCGCGTCCGGCGAAACGGCGCGTATTGTAACGGTGTTGCCAGAATCGGTCAAAGACTCAATCGCCGCTCCAAGCACATTCGAATCGCCCGAAATATCAGCCAGATCGCGCTGGATGCGCGCCCGGGGCAAAGCCTGATCGTTACGATAGATCATCACATCGGGCGCACGATACACGATCGGGAGATCAAAC
>JAUQXD010001406.1 GCA_030834835.1 Thermoflexales bacterium
GCGAACTTCGGTCAGGCCGCGGTCATGTATGCGGGCGGCCAGCAGATCATCAACCAGACGCTGACGATCGGTGAGTGGCAGCAATTCAGCCTGTATCTGGCCTTCGTCTTCTTCCCGATCGCGATGCTGGGCATGATCATCACGCAGATGTCGCAGGCGGCGGCTTCGGCCAGTCGCATCTTCGAGATTCTGGACGCGAAGAGCGACGTGGTCGATAAGCCTGATGCCATCACCCTGCCAAAAATCAACGGGCGAGTTGAATTCAAGAATGTCACGTTCCGGTATCCGGGCGGCGGCGCGCCGGTGCTGAACAAAGTCTCGTTTGAGGCGCAGCCCGGTCAGACCATCGCCCTGCTCGGCGCAACCGGCAGCGGCAAAACGACGATCATCAACCTGCTGCCGCGCTTCTACGATCCCGTCGAGGGTCAGATCACGATCGACGGTCACGATCTGCGCGACGTCACGATCGATTCTTTACGCACCCAGATCGGCATCGTACTGCAAGAGACCAATCTGTTCAGCGGCACCATTCGCGACAACATCGCCTTTGGCCGATCAGACGCCACTGACGAAGAAGTGATCGCGGCGGCGAAGGCGGCCGCCGCTCACGACTTCATTCTGGAATTCCCCGAAGGCTACGCGACGCCCGTCGGGGAACGCGGCTCGACGCTGAGCGGCGGGCAGAAGCAACGCATCGCCATCGCGCGCGCGCTGCTGCTCGATCCGCACATTCTGGTGCTGGACGATTCAACCAGTAGCGTTGACCTCGTGACGGAAGCGAAGATTCAGCACGCACTCGATCGGTTGATGAAGGGCCGCACGAGTTTCGTCATCGCGCAGCGCATCAGCACGGTGCTCAACGCCGATCAGATTCTGGTGTTGGACAAGGGCGTGGTGGTGGCGCGCGGCACGCACGAAGATTTGATGGAAGACAGCGAGATTTACGCGCAGATTTATCAATCGCAGTTGGTGGCCGATGTATCAGCCGCCGATGTTCACGTGGATGAAGCCGAGACCGTAGCGGAGGTGCAACGATGGTAGGGCATGGGCCGCTGGGCATGTTGCGGCAAGAATCTTTGAAGCCTAAAAAGACGTGGGAAACTTTACGACGGTTGGGCGGCTATTTCAAACCGTTCTGGCCGATGCTGCTGCTGGCGGCGGTGCTGGTCGTCATCTCGACGTGGACGCAGGTGACGGGGCCGGAGTTGTTGGGGCAGGCGGTCGATTGTTACCTGACGCCGGAGCAGGCCAGCGGCGCGCAAAGCGTGGCAACTCCCGGCGCAGCCGCTGAGTCAACGCCGACAGCCGCTGCCAGTTCATGCTGGTTCGAGTCAGCCGACAAAGCCACGTTGACGAACGACGCCAAACTCGCGGGGCTGGGCAACATCGTACTGCGCCTGATCGGGTTGTATCTGCTCGGCGCAGTCGCGACGGGCCTGACGTTCTTCTCGATGAGCTGGTCCGGCCAGCACGTGCTCACATCGCTGCGCACCGGGGTGTTCAACCATCTGCATCGTCTGTCGCTGAGTTACTATGCGGAGAACGAAGCCGGTAACTTGATGAGCCGCATCACGAATGACTCCTCGACCATCGAGCAGGCGATCAGCTTTGCGCTGGTCAATGTGGTTAGCGGTGTGCTGCTGCTGGTGTGGATCGCTTACAACATGCTCAGCAAAAATGTGCCGTTCGCGCTGATCAGTCTGGCGATGGCGCCGTTGATGTGGATTGCCACGCGCTGGTTCTCAGATCAGGCACGCAAGGCCTTTCGCAAGACCCGATCGGCCATCGGCGACGTCAATGCGGAGTTGCAGCAGAGCATCGCCGGTGTGCGCGAAGTGCAAGCCTTCAGCCGCGAGCAGGAAAACATCGAGAACTTCCGCGATGTGAATGCGACCAATCGCGATGCCAACATCCGCGCGGTCGCTTTCACCTCAGCCCTCGCGCCGACATTGGAAGCGTTGGGCTACGCGGCGCTGGCTTTAGTCGCCGGGGTGGGCGGCTTCGTCGTCTTGCGCAATCAAGACCTGTTTGGCACGACGGTCTCGCTCGGGTTGGTGATCACCTTCATCGCCTACTCGCAGCGCTTCAATCAACCCATTCAGCAAATCGCGGTGTTGTGGACGAACATCCAGAGCGCCATCGCGGGCGGCGAGCGCATCTTCAGTTTGCTGGATGAAGTGCCTGCTGTACAAGATAAACCGAATGCGCAGCCCATGCCCAAGATTCAAGGCACGGTCGAGTTTATCGACACGCACGCCGAATACGAGAAGGGTGTGCCCGTGCTGTGCGGCATCAACTTCAAAGCCGAGCCGGGGCAAATGATCGCCGTCGTGGGGCCGACGGGCGCGGGCAAGACGACCATCATCAACCTGCTGCCGCGCTTCTACGATGTGACCGCCGGCGCAGTAAAGATCGACGGTATCGATGTGCGCGATGTGCAGACGGCGTCGCTGCGCCGGCAGATCGGCATCGTGCTGCAAGACAGTTTCCTGTTCAGCGACACGGTCATGAACAACATCCGCTTTGGGCGGCCGGACGCGACCGACGACGAAGTGATGGCCGCCGCAAAACTCGCCCACGCCGACACCTTTATCGAGCGGTTGTCAGACGGCTACAACACCGTGCTCGGTGAACGAGGCAGCGGCCTCAGTCAGGGGCAACGCCAACTGCTCTCGATCGCGCGCGCGGCGCTGGCCGATCCGCGCATTCTGATTCTGGACGAAGCGACATCGAGCGTGGACACGCGCACCGAGAAGTTGATTCAGGCTGCGTTGGAGAAGCTGCTGCACGGTCGAACCAGTTTCGTCGTGGCGCACCGCCTCAGCACCATCAAGAACGCGGATCAGATTCTGGTGTTGAACGATGGCGAGATCATCGAGCGCGGGAAGTTCAACGCTTTACTCGATCAAAAAGGCTTCTTCTACGATCTGTACATGAGCCAGTTCCGGCGGCAGGAACAGGTCGGCGGGAATGGGCAGAAGGCGTCGGCGGTGCCAGTATCCGCGTAAAACGATGGAGCGATAGCGAGACGGAGAGATAGAGCGAAGCCCGACCTTTGAGCGAATCAAAGGTCGGGCTTTTGTTTGGGGTTGAATCCAGAACGCGGATCGGCGCTGACAGCCTCGGCGTCAGCCTCAGCCACTAACCGAGAGACCTCGGAGGTTTTCATTGACGATCCGGCAACGGCTGACAGTCAATCGAGTTAGCCCGCCAGCGCTGCTTACCGGGTCGTTAAAACCTCCGAGGTCTTGTCGCGGCTGCACGCCGTGTTGGGCGGCTTCTGAGCCGTGTGATGCTATTGACTTGCAGACATATCTTCAGGAATAAGATCATTCAGCCCCGACCATTTCTTGATCGAATCGCTTCCCAACTCACCAGATAACAGGTATTCCGTTTTAGATAAAGTCTCTGTGTCATTGATGTCGAAAGTTCCTAGTAGTCGCAGTGTAGCGATCTCGGCTTGATCATTGATTGATGGCGCCTCGCCGTTCCAAGCAGTAACGATCAACCCTTTTTGCGGATACCATAGGCTAAGTTGCAGATTGAAGGGTGGATCATATGGGAATCCTTGTAATGTGTAATACTCCGGATCACTGTTACAACTAATGACTTGGCGCACCTGTGGTTTGTGAATTCTCCAGTAGGCTTTCTTCCAGTCGACATCGATGTATTGGAGTTGTTTGCGGTGAGCGTCAATGGTTACTTCGTACGACGTACCTTCTGATTGCCAGCGCACTTGCTGTTTAGGAGCACTCAACAATATGATAAAGACTTGGTCTTTACTGATGCCATAGTGACTGGCAACCCACTGCTGGATAGTTTCTGCATCGACGTTTGATTTTGGGATTTGGTCTAGTCTGGGGTCGACTATTTCTTCGCAAGTTACTGGCAGATTACGCTTCACTGTATCAACTAGCGAAGACCCCATGAATAGAAGACAAACAATGATTAGCAGGCCAGTGAGTAGTCGTTTCTTATTCATTGAAAATTTGTCCAAGCGAGCCGCTGTCCGAGAGCCGCCCAACACTGAGTCGGCAACAGTTTTGTCGCGTTTACCTTTTTCGTCCGTCAGTTTTGTCGTATAATACACCAACGACATTGTTCATCTTAGCACAACTTCCACGCCGGGCAAATCGAATGATCGTGTGGGCGGGCCAGCCTGCCAAAAAGACTATCAAGCCCAAACCCGCGGCGTAAGGTAAGGGGCAATAGTCAGCGAGAGAAATAGAGAGAAGTCCGGCGTTCGAGCGAATCGAACGCCGGACTTTTTCTTGGACGATAAACTGCTGTTAGTTCAAACAAGTTGACTATCGAGGATCTCACGCGCGGTGTTGAGGATGGCCGTTTGCAACTCAGGCGGTTCCACAATGACGGCCTGCCGTCCCAGGCCAAAGACCAGCATCCGGGCAAAATCCATCGATTCGAGATCGAACCGGACGGTGAGCCAGCCCTCGGTGTCCGGCGTTTCATCAACCTGATAGCGGCCCGGCACCAGCCGCCGGATGAAGCCCAATCGATCGGGGTGCACGCGCAGCGTAAAGCGATATTCGGAAACGGCCTCTTTGAAGTCCTGCAAGTGCGTCTGCCAGTAGGTGTTGAGATCAAAATCCTCGCGGCGGCGAAAGCGCGTGTCGAGCAGCGTGATGTCTCGCAAGCGGGCGACGCGATACGTGTGCAGTTCGCCCTGATAGTGTGCCAGTAAATACCAGATACTCGACTTGGCGATCAAACTGTACGGTTCCAGGATGCGCTCAATTGTTTCGCCGTCGGGGCGTTCGTACACGGCTTGAATGCAACGATCCTCGTACACCGCCTGCTGGAGTTGATCCCAGAAGGCCGGCGGCTGATCGTCGCGCCACCACCAGGCCGAATCGATCAAGATGCGCTGGCGAATATGTTCCACCGAAGGTCGCTGCGAAGCCGGCAGGACCGCCGACAACTTTAGCAGGGTGCTTTTAGCCGCATCGCCCAGACCCACTTCGGCCAGGGTCGGCGCGTGACTGGCCACAAACAGGGCGCGGACTTCGCGATCTTGCAGACCGGTGAGGGAGGTGCGATAGTTTTCGTCGAGCGCGATGCCGCCGCCGTGCCCGCCCTCGGCATAGACCGGCACGCCCGCAAACGACAGCGCCTCGACGTCCCGCAGAATCGTGCGCCGCGAGACGCCCAACTCTTCGGCCAACTGTTGAGTGGTCAACCGCCCGCGAGATTGCAATAGCATAATGATGGACAACAGTCGATCGGCGCGCAAGTTACCCTCACTGAACGGCAAATCTCATTTTGATCGGGTTGCTCCCGCTGGATGACAATCCAGCAGTTAAGACGGCGGATTTTCATCCGCCCTGAGCTTCAGCAGAGTCAAATTGGGAGTTTGCTGCCCCCGAATGTATAAGTTTCTATTTTGAGTGACAGTAGATGTCATCCATGCGAGTGTATCATGAGGTCAGTTGCTGAGCAATCACACAGGAGGAGACATGACAACAACAGACAGTGGGTACATCGCAGTGGCTGGCGGCCAACTCTATTATGAAGTCGCGGGCGAAGGTGCGCCGGTGGTGTTGTCGCACGCGGGCATCGTGGACAGCCGCATGTGGGACGATCAGTGGAGCGATTTTGCACAGCGGCAGCGCGTGATCCGCTTCGATATGCGCGGCTTCGGCAAATCGCCGTTGGGCGCGGCCCCGATCGATCGACGCGCCGATCTCGATCAGTTGTTGCACCACCTCGGCGTGGAGCGGGCCGCGCTGCTCGGCTGTTCATTGAGTGGTGAAGTGCTGCTCGATTTTGCGCTGGAACAGCCTCAAAAGGTAACGGCGCTGATCCTCGTCTCGACGGCTCCCGGCGGCTTTGAGTTACAGGGCGAACCACCGGCGCACCTCTTCGAGATGCTGGGCGCGATCGAGCATAGCGACTTCGCGTTAGCGTCCGAACTGCAAACGCGCATCTCGATCGACGGGCCATTTCGACAGCCGGAGCAGGTCGATCCGCGCGTGCGTCAACGGGTGATCGAGATGAATCGGCTGGCGTTAGCTAACGGGGGTGTGCAGGCCGGTTTCCAGCCCGCCAACCCGCTCGATCCACCGGCGGTTCAACGGCTCGCCGAGATTCACTGTCCCACGCTGATCATCGCGGGCGAACTGGATCATCCCGAAATTCTGCGGGCGGCCGACGTGATGGCGGCGGCGATCCCCGGCGCGCGGAAGGTGCTCATTCCGAACAGCGCGCACCTACCGAACATGGAGCGACCGGTAGAGTTCAATCAAGCCGTGATGGATTTTCTGCACAACTTGAGTTGACCGTTTCCGATCTCGACAGATGAAGCGATAGGGAAGGATAGAGCGAAGTCCGGCGTTCGATTCGATCGAGCGCCGGACTGTCTGTGCGTTGGTTATTACCTTAACATCAGCGGCAAGTACAGGTCGTAGTTGTTGGCGACCGGCACAATCACGCCACCGCCCCAGAATCCGCCGCCCAGGGTGTAGCTGCCCGCGCTCACTTCACCCGCCGCGGGTTGCCCGATGGAACTTGAAATGCTGTAGATGCCCGCGCTACCGCTGCCGCCGGGTCCGATGTAACTTTTCACCAGTTCATACGTGGCTAGCGGGGCGGCCGGTTCTGCCGATAAGCGCGAACCTGAACTGACCAGTACCACGCCCACTAAGCCGATGGCGACTAAGAGATTTTTCATGTTTGCCTTCCTCAGGGTGCGCCGATGAGGACCGTGCCGACCGGCGCTTCCAGTATGACATTCTTATTGATCGTCATCGGCTCGTTGTAGTCCCCTGTGACGATACTGACGATTCCCCCGGCAGCGACGGTATTGATGCCTTCCGCTACCAGATTGAATGGACGAAACACGGTCCCGTCTTCAGTCGTCCAGGGCGGATAGCCTTCATCCACATAACGGACGCTCGCTCCCGGAAAATTGTTGATCGCTGCTGCCAGCGCCGTATGAGTGAACGTCGTGCCGGTATTGTGTCCCGTGGTGCAGGCGGCATCAAATGTGCCATGCGTGTGGATGGCCACGGCCAGCCGGCTGTCCACCGAGCGCACGGGGCCGCCTGAAGCGCCGCCCGTAATATCAACATCATGCGAAAAGATGGTGCCGCTGCGGCCAAACCCGGCGGCGGTGGCCGTCTGCTGCGTCTGGCTGTCCGCGTTGCGCGGCACCGGCGTAGGCGTTGGTATACCGCAGCCTCCCTGACGGCGTTCTCCGAAGCAGGGCGCCGGGCCGTCCACGCCGTAACCTGTGACGCGCACGGTGAGCGGCTCAGCCTGCGGCAGAATGCGATAAAAAACGCCGTAACGCTGCACGGGCGTCAGGTTGGTGCCGTTGTTGCGATTGACGCGGAACACTGCCCAATCATCGCCAACGCCGTTGTTGGCCGACATGATGCTGGCGGCGTTGATCGGAAATTGATCATCCGGCGGCGGTGCATTCATGGTGCCGTCGGCATTGGACGCCGGCACATTGAAGTGCATGGTTGTCATGCTACCGGTGTTGCAATGACCCGCCGTGAGAAACGCGCCGTTGGAAATGATCCAGCCGGTGCAGCCGATCGGCATGACACGTCCCACGGCTTGATCGGTGGACGCCACTCGATCGTCTGTGCCGCAGACCATGTTGGGATTGAACTGTGTCATATCCACGGTCCCGCTCGTGGTTGACCATTGCTCCACCCGTGGACGGCGGGAATGCAGCGGCGCGCCGCCCACCCACTCGCCCACCATGAGCGCCTTCACTTCAAAGAACACCGCCGTGTCCTCCGGCGCAGCCAGCAACTCGATCTTGATCGTATCGCCGTTGAACATGGCCGATTGGTTGTTCCACGCCGCCAGCGTCGCTGCGTCCAGTTCTTGCACGGCGCCGTCACGCAGCGCCGTCAGGCGCAGGTAACTGCTATGGCCCAGATCAGTCTTGCCGAACTGGATTTGCAGCCAGGGCGCGTCCAGGCTCTGCACCAACGTGCTGAAGGCGGTCTGCGTTCCATCCAACTCGGCGGCTGTGTGGCGGCCCGATTCGATCGCGCGCGCTTCGATGTGAAAGGGAACCGGCGCCATCTGCGGCGTGAGTTGGCAGACTGCGGCCTGCGGTAAGTCGATCGAGAGCGGCGAGGCTGCTACACTCGATCGTTGTTCGGCAGGCGATAGTCCCAGCAGCGCCAGCAGGAGCATCCCGGCCCCGATCAAAACTCGATAACGTGTAAAGGTCTTCATGGCTTCACCTTACTGTAAATTCACAATGACGAGCACCAGCCCCTCGCCCTTGTCCAGCCCCGTCAACGCCTTACCGATCACCGCGCCATATGCCTGCTCGCGATCGCTGGCCTTCATGCAATGTCCCGCAACATTCGAGGTGGTTAGCAAATCGCCAGGCTCAATCGGGGCAGAGTGGGCCTCGGCCTTGCAGTACACCCGACCGGCGATCGCGACGACCAGATCGCCCTCCAGCGTATCATCCTGGCGCAGCGTCAGGCCCGTATTCACCCCGCCCGCGCCGCTGACGATGCCTACTACTTTGCCGTCATAGGCCGCGCCGCTCACCTTCAATTTGCCCGGATGATGCGCATCGATCACCATAACAGTTCCTGGCTTAACCGGCGCTTTATCGGCTGTCGCAAAATGCTCGGCCAGATCGGCCCCGCCTGTGATCTCAACCGACCTGGTCTTGGTGCGCCCGTCAAACCATGCCGCGTAGCCGCCGTTCGATGCGATACCGTACACGCCCACGCCGCCCGCCGCATCGTTGACGCCGACGACGCCGGCGTGATTGACGTTATGCGACACGCCGCGCACGCCTTCGTAACTGGCGCTTTCGCCCCACACGCCCACGTAAGTACTGCTACTGCCATACACGCCCGTGGCGCTGGTGCTCTTGCCCCACACGGCAGTTTGGCTGGCGCTCTCACCATACACGCCGATCCACGAACTGCTCTTGCCGACCACGCCTGCTCCTGACGTACTGCTGCCCCACAGGCCTGTGCCCTTGTTGGAGATGCCGTACACGCCAAAGCCGCCGGTGGCGCTGGTGTCGCTGCCGTAGATGGCGGAATAGCCATTAGCGCTGCCGTAAGCAACGAAGGGATTGCCGTTAGGCGCACGCACGGTCAAGCCGGTTGCGCCCGTTGTGCTGATGATCGCGCCCGGAATTAAACTCATGGCATACGGCACGGCATTCAACGCCACGCGCGGCAGGTTCTGGTAATCGGCATCGTCCGCGCACTTGGCCTCGGCCTGTAGCCAGCGAGCTTCGCCGCTGAACTTTGCGCCGAAATCCACTTCCACCGCAAACACCCCGTCGCTGACCGGTACGGGGATCGGCGCGGTGTAGCTGGCCTGTTGCGTTCCCCCCGCGGCAGCATCCCACAACGTGAAGCGCATGTCGCAGGTGCCGTTAAACAGAACACCATTCCGCTTGATCTGCGCTTGATGCGTGAACTGCGTCGTGACGGCGGCTTCTGGCGCGTTTGGCTCTCGCCCGGTTTGCGCGGCCACCGTGCCGGCCAGCACCGCGCACATCACGACCACGATTGCGATCAATAAACGCCTGTGCTTCATGGTTCCTCCCTGTGAATTGATTCTGGTTTCATTAGTTCTTGCTGCTCAATCATCATGCCCGAGTGTTTCGGTTGGGCCTCCAGGCAGCCCTCTTCCGGTGCCCCAGTGCTCTCAACCCCGATCGTGATCGCCCACGTCTCGACGGTTATAATCGTCACCGTGCGTCTGATGATGCGCCGGGGCTGAAGTGTTGGTTCGTCAAACATGGTTCGTGTTATAGCAAACCTTTCAGTTCAAAAGGTGCCATTTTGTGACAGTTTGCGCGCCACAAGGCGAGATATAATCTAAATGATGAAGCGCACCATCGGCCTTGAACCAGAAACCTTCCAGACTTTTGGCGATCTGCTGACGTACTTGCGCAAGCAAGCCCGCCTGACGCAAGACGAGTTGGGCCGCGCCGTCGGTTATAGCCGCACGCAGGTTACGCGCCTCGAACGAAATCAACGCCTGCCCGATCTCGCGTCGGTCGCCGCGTTGTTTATCCCCGCGCTCGATTTGTCGGCCGGGTCGCCGTGGGCGGCACAATTGCTGCACCTCGCGGCCTCCATTCGAAGCGCACCGGGCAGCGTCACCATCACGCACACGCTGCGGCGCTCGATCGTCGCCACCGAAACGATCGAGACCGTGGCCTCCGCGCAATCTGGATCAATCACGCACCTGCCCGCGCCGTTGACGCCACTGCTGGGACGCGCGCCGCAACTCGATCAGTTGCGCCCCCTGTTGATCGACCCGGCCGTCCGGCTGGTGACCTTGCTGGGCCCGCCCGGTGTCGGCAAGACCAGTCTGGCCTTGCAGCTGGCGTGGGATACGTCCGCCCACTTTGCCGATGGCGCCTACTGGATCGATCTGTCGCCGATCACGGATCCGGCCCTGGTGCTCGCCGCGCTGCGCGAAGCCCTGGATTTGCCCGAAATATCAGGGGATACGGCGATTGCGTTGACGCAGCTGCGCGACTTCTTGTGTGAGCGGCAGGTGCTGTTAATCCTTGATAACTTCGAGCAGATCTTACCGGCCGGGGCGCAAGTGGCGCAGTTATTGGAAGCCGCGCCGCGCTTGACGGTATTGGTCACCAGTCGCAGCCCGCTGCATGTCTACGGCGAACACGAGCGGCAAATGCCGCCGCTGCCGCTGCCGGATCTGGCACGGCTGCCGCCCGTGCCAGAGTTGGCGCAGATTCCATCGATCGAGTTGTTCATCGCGCGGGCGCAGGCATTTCAGCCCGATTTTCAGTTGACGCCCGACAATGCGTTGGCCGTCGCCGCAAGCGTGGTGCAGCTCGATGGGCTGCCGCTGGCGATCGAATTGGCCGTACCTCAGCTCAAGACGTTGTCGCCGCAAGAACTCGCCGCCCGGCTGGTGAATCGGCTGGCGACGTTGACGCATGGTCCACACCATCGATCGACGCGGCAGCAAACGTTGCGCGGCGCGATCGAGTGGAGTACTCAACGGTTATCGCTCGATCAACAACGGTTGTTTGCACGCCTGGGCGTCTTCGTCGGCGGGTTCACCGGCGAAGCTGCCGCGGCAGTCTGCGCGAGCGAGCGATTAATCGATCTGATCGAGGCCAATCTCGTGCACGTGGCCGGTGATCTCAATCACACCCGCCGCTTTACATTGCTGGAAACGCTGCGCGAATATGCCGTGGAGCAACTCGCGTCGAGCGGCGAAGAACCAGCAGTACGGGCGCGGCACGCGCAGTATTTTCTCAAACTGGCTGAGGCCGCCGAGCCGCAACTCGTGGGAGCGGAGCAAGCGATGTGGCTTAAGCGGCTCGCCGCCGAACAGGCTAATTTCAATGCGACCTTGAAGTGGGCGCAGGCGGCGGACGAAAATCTGATCGGGCTGCGGTTAAGCGCAGCCTTGTGGCGTTTCTGGTGGATGCACAGTCACTTGATCGAAGGTCGCCGCTGGTTGACGTACTTCATCGAAGCAGCGACAGACGATGGCGCGGAACTCTATCGGGCCAAGGCGTTGCACGGTGCGGGCGTGCTGGCTTATCATCAGGCCGATTATGCTGAGGCCCGTTCGCTGCTCGAAAACAGTCTCGCGATTTACCACGCCATCGATGATTGGCGCGGCGCGGCGTACGCGCTCAACAGTTTGGGCGTGGTCGCGTCGTACCAGCACCAGTATGCGCAAGCCGTTGA
>JAUQXD010000152.1 GCA_030834835.1 Thermoflexales bacterium
GGATTGCGTCGAGTTCAGTGACCGAGTGCGCCACCTTCACGATCGGCCACCTGGCGACTTCAGCTTCCATCTCTTCGAGAATCCTGATCGTAGCTGTGAACGGCGGCGCGGCGAAGAGCTTGCGCCAGAGGTCTGGCCGCAGCACGCGAAACACATTCATGATTGGGAAGTCTCGCAGCAGGCCTTTTTCCGGCACATGCAGCACGGAGAGGAACGCATCATACTGGCCAGTTTTCATGCGCGGGAAGCTGGATTGCACGCCCAGCAGGTTAATGGTGCGGAAGGCGATATAGCGCACGCCCAATCGGCGATTGAAAAACTGCTGCTTCATGGAGGGATGGATATGCAGATCGATGACCGTCGCATCACGATGGATGCGCTTCCACTCACTGGCGATCGATGGGGTCACAGTGCGCCTCCGTGGTGAGAGTAAAGGCTCAGTCCATCACAAAACGCTCCCGATGGACACTTGCACTCACTGCGTGAGCGCAGTGCAGTGTTGCCACGCTTCGCGCATCGGACTGTCGAGGATTTGGCAATCCTCGACGAGCATTCCGTGATCTACTGAGGCTAAAGAGATTATAGCACCGGGTGTCTGGCAACTTTCAAGTAACAACAAAACGTCCTGCATGATTTCTGCACAACTTCATGGTATGCTTGCAGCATGTGGCAAGCACTGAATGGAGTTTGAATATGAGTCAACGCATCCTCGTCGTGGACGACGACAAAGAAATTGTGCGCATCATCCGCGCGTATTTGCAGCAGGCGGGCTACACCGTGCTGACCGCTTATGACGGCGAGACCGCCCTACACATCATCCGCAGCGATCGGCCCGATCTGGTGGTGCTGGATTTGATGCTGCCCGATCGCGACGGTTGGTCGATCACGCGCGTGGTGCGCGCCGATGAAGCGCTCGCGACGACGCCCATCATCATGTTGACCGCGCGGGTGGAGAGTACCGATCGAGTGTTGGGGCTGAACCTGGGCGCGGATGACTACGTGCCCAAGCCCTTCGATCCGCACGAGGTGGTGGCCCGCGTGCGCGCCGTGCTGCGGCGCGCACAAGACGGCCCCGCCCTGCCCCACGTGATCCAGATCGGCGCTTTGCGCATGGACATCGATCGGCACGAGGTGGCCGTTGAAGGCCGAGCGGTGGAACTGACCCCGACGGAATTTGACTTGTTGAAAACGCTCATGGATAGCCCCGGTCACGCCTTCACGCGCCTGGCCCTCATCGAACAAGGGTTGGGCTATTCCTACGAAGGTGTGGAGCGCACACTGGACAGCCACATCCGCAATTTGCGCCGCAAAATCGAGCCTGATCCGGCCAACCCCACCTATATCAAAACGGTCTTCGGCGTGGGCTATCGCATGACCGAACCGGAGCCTTCGGCATGAACCGGCTGTGGGTGCGCCTGACCATTGCCTTTGTCGTCGTGGCCGTGTTCGGCATCGGCGTAGCCGCGCTGGTCGCCAGTCTGTCCATCGATCGCGAGTTCCGCACGTTTGTGGCGCAGTCTGAATTGGATCTGCAAAACAGCGGCCTGCCCGACGAGTTGATTGCCTACTACGAACAGCATCAGACCTGGCAGGGTGTGGATAACGTCGTGTCGCAAATTGGGCGCAAGGTGTTTGCCGATCGCCGATCCAACAACCAATCC
>JAUQXD010001407.1 GCA_030834835.1 Thermoflexales bacterium
GGCAGGCTGCTGAACGCGCGCTGCAGGCGTTGCAGCTCGGCCTGGTCCGCCTCACTGACGGCATTGAGCATCAGCATGGCTTGTAGCGATTGCTGTTTAGTCTCAAACGCCGCGATCGCGCGTTGGGCCTCAGTGTCTTGATTCAAGCGGTCAGCCGCCTCTTCGTAGGCCTTGAATTGCGGCGTCTCGGCCAACGTGGCCGCGAAGTCACGCGCCGCTTGCTTCACGACTGACGCGGGTGCCAGTTCCAGTTCGTTCAATTCATAGTCGTTCATGATGATTGCTCCGATCAGATGGCATTGATCAAACTGCTCAGGAGGGGCGTCGCTTCAACCTGTGCGCCAGATCCGTAAACCTGTTGCCCCAACTCGATCAACATCGGGATGCCTTTCACTTCATGCGCCAGCAGCGGGACTTGCACCACCGGTACCGCGAAGCGCTGTGCGATTTCCCTGAGGTATTTTTCTTGCATAGCACGTCGCGACTGCGTAAACGGCGTAGTGGCCTGTTCGGCTGGAATGACGAAGTTGGCGACGACCAGGCCAGCCGTGATGCCGACCGTGGCCAGTTCTTCCGCCGCGCGATAGGCTTCGAGGATGGGCGTTGATTCGGGATACATCACAAAGGCAAACGTGCTGCGGGCCGGATCGCGCATCATCTCGATCACGTCGCCGAAGCGCCGCTTGGCTACATCGTCAGCCGCCGTTGTATCGACCGAGGCAAACACCTTCACATCGATTTGCTGGCTCCAGTCCATCGGCAGTTCGATCAAGCGCATGGTGTGACCGGTCGGCGCGGTGTCAAAGACGATCGCCTGCCAGTCGGCCTGCGACGCGAAATCGATAAACTTATCGAACGCGGCCATTTCTTCAGTGCAGGGCGAATCGAGTTCTTCGGCCATGACCTTGATAGAGGCTTCGGGCCGGCCGCGCTGCCGGGCATCGTCGAGGATGCGCTGTTTGTAGATCTCGGCCGCCGCTTTCGGATCGATCTTCGCGGCCCACAAATTCTGCACGCCTTCGACGGGTGCAGCCTCATCGCCGACCGGTTCACCCAATACATCGCCAATGTGTGCGGCTGGATCAGTCGTTAGCAACAACGTCTTGTAACCCTGTCGCGCCAGCCAGACGGCCGTAATACATGACGCAACTGTTTTACCGACGCCGCCCTTACCCGCAAAGAACACCGCGCGGCGATGACCATTCGGTGACACACGCTCAGAGATAGCGGACGCAGACCCTGGCACTGCCCGCCAGGGCAAGTGTGGACGCTGATAAACGCTGATAAATTCGTTGGTCGTTATTCGTTGATTCGTTGTCGATTCGTTGACACCCTCGAAGAACATCTTGCCCACTTCGCGCAACCCAGCGACGCCCTTGATCTCGCCGGACAACAGCACCATGCGGCGCGTGGGCAGGGCCAGTTCGGTCTCGATCTGTTGGAGGTAACGAGTCTGCATTGTGGCGCGCGCGGCAAATAGCGGATTGCCCAGGGCCTCGGGCGGAATGAGACCATTCACGATCAATTGATGCGTGTGAATGTCCAGCTTGCCCAGTTCGGTTACGGCGCGCTGCGTCTCTTTGATCGCAATCGCTTCAGCGTGCAGCACGAAGACAAACGTCGTCTGCGCCGGATCGCGCATGATGGCCAGCGCCCGCTCGTACTTGTGCTTGGCGTCTTGAATGGCGGCGGCCGGGCCGATGCACGTTTGACCGCTGCCTTCGCTGGCGGAATCGATCGATTGACTCCATTCGGCAGGCAGTTCCAGCAGCCGCAGTGTGTGACCCGTCGGCGCCGTGTCGAAGATCACGATATCAAAAGCCAAGCCGTTGGTTGAAGGGACATCGAGAAAATCGGTGAAGCGATCAAAGGCGGCGACTTCGGCGGTGCACGGCCCGCTCATCTGCTC
>JAUQXD010001408.1 GCA_030834835.1 Thermoflexales bacterium
TGGCGCTGACGATGCTCCAGAGCGTTCCTGTGATCGCCCCGAAAGTAAGCGCGATCATCCCGGCGGCGAGCACACCGGTCACCGCGACCAATATCGCCAGCACAGACAGGCTGGACCAGAACCTGCCCACCGGCCGCAGAAAGTAGAGTCCCAATGCAGTCGGCGCCAGCGCCAGCAAGCCAAACACCGCCACGAACAGAATGAAGTCACCAAAGGCATACATGCCGGAGGACGCCTGCGCCACCGGCCCCGAGGTCAGCGCGATGTGGACGGCCACCGCTGCACTCGCAGCGACGAACGCGGCGGCGTAACCACCCAGCACCAGGCTTGCTTTGACGAGTCGGGTCATGTCTTCATGCTGCTTTCGATTTGTGCCATTGCTTCCGCTGGACAAAAGTCCGCCGCTTCCAGCCGCCGGACTTTCGTCGGCCTTGAGCGTAAACCATTTTGGAATTGCTTAACGCAGCGCCAGCGGCAGGTAGAGCGCGCCCACCTGCGGCACGAACACACCCTGCGTCTGTGTGCCGACATACTGGTACAACCCGTTGATGGCGGCGGCGCGCACCGTGCCCGCGTTGAAGTTCTTCACTAACGACCAGCTGTCCACGCCATTGGTGCTGACGTATAAGCTGCTGCCGTTGGTAACGTACCAGTTGTTCGTTGCGCCTGACGCATCGTGTGTCATGGACGAGACGCCGCCGATCAGCCCCGCGTTCTTGACCGTCCAACTCGCCCCGCCGTCGACGCTCTTGAACACGCCGCCCGCCGTGGCTGCGTAAACGATCGTCGGCGTCAGCGGCTCGATATTTACCGCTACGATATTCAAGTTTGTCAGCCCGCTAATGGAGAGCGTCCAACTGAGGCCGCCGTCGATTGTTTTGAACAGGCCCTTGTCCGTACCCGCGTACATGGTCAGCGGCGACGAAGCATCAACTGCGATGGCTTGCCCGTATGAGGTGGTAATGCCCGTGCTGGCCGTGATCCACGTGCTGCCGCTGTTCACGCTCTTCATCACGGCATAACCTGCATTCGAGCCGTATTGCGCGGCGTAAATCACGTTGGGCAGTTGAGGATGGACCACAATCTGAAGGACCGACGGATTACCGGGGAAACCAGCATTCGATAGAGTCCAGCTAATGCCGCCGTTGGCGCTCTTGAACACGCCGCTGCCCGCATAGACTCCGACATACACTTCCGTAGGCGTAAAAGGATTGAACGTGATCGCGCGCACGAATAGATTGGTCAGACCAGCATTGGATCTGGTCCACGTTCGGCCGCCATCACTGCTTGTGAAGATGCCGCCGGCCGATACACCCGCAAACACCCGCTGTGGATTGGTGGGATCGATCGCCGCGGCGTACACGTCCGCATTCAACAATCCCCGATTGGTCTCTTGCCACGATAACGCGCCGTCGGTGGTCTTCTGCACGCCCGGCCCGCGCATGCCCACGTACACGGTCACAGGCGTGAGCGGATCAATCGCGAGGGTCTCAACACAGTGGTTGATCATGCCGGTATCGCTCAGAACCCAGGTCGCGCCGCTATCGATCGATTTGTACGGCCCCGAGCAATCGGCTCCGGCGTACAGCGTGGTCGGTGTGTGTGGATCGATCGCGAGTGCGGCGGCCGAGATGCCGGCGCCCGGTGGTCGATACCAATTTTCGCCGCCGTCATCGGTGCGAAACACGCCGCCGTACGTGCCCGCGTACACGATCGAGGGCGAGATCGGATCGATGGCCATGGCCCGGATCGAGAGGTTAGTCAGGCCGCTGATCACGGGCGTCCAGTTCAGCCCGTTGTCGATCGTCTTGAAAACGCCGCCGTTCGTGCCCGCGTAAAGGATGCGGGAATCGAGCGGGTTAATGACGAGCGCGTAGATGTACGTCGAGGTGAGGCCGTTGCCGGCATATTGCCAGCTGCCGCTCTCGGTGTCGCTGCGAA
>JAUQXD010001409.1 GCA_030834835.1 Thermoflexales bacterium
GCCGCCAAGGCCCGCACGTGGGATGCTTTGGTCGACGCCCTTTGTGAGGCCTTGCTGTCCGTCTCGCGGACTGATGTGCTCGCTTGGTTTACCCATTGCGGTTATGAACTGGTGTAAATCATATCGGGAACCGGACTAGGCACAGCTTTGCACCCAGGTGACTCAATCGTAGTTCACCACTCTAAGGCTGATACTTCAGGCGAATCAGATCTGGTCGTTGTCTTCACCGAGTTGAGCACCGGCTCAACTTGCTTCTTGATCGAAAATAAGATCGGCGCAATTTTTCAACGGCAACAGGCTAACCGGTATCACCTTCGCGGGCAAACGGCCGTTCAGCGCAGAGAATGTACTGTTTACCGCACCGTTCTTGTCGCCCCAGAAAAATACCTCGGCCAGCCAGATAGGCACAAGGAGTTTACGCATCGGTTGGCTTATGAAGAATTGATCGAGTTTTTTGAAAACGCAAACACAATGGGGCGACGCGCACAATATAAGATTGGCCTGCTTCGTCGCGCCATCGAAAAATCTGTTCGCGGTAGCCAGAGCATTGACGACGCCCCTGCGACCAATTTCTGGCAAGCGTACTGGAATCTCGCGAATCAATGTGCGCCAGAACTGGAAATGAAATGGCCAGAAGGCAGGCCTTCTGGCTCGGGTTTCATTCATTTCCTGCCAGTCGTCTTGCCACGCGAAATTCACATCATCCATAAGCTAGCCAAAAGCACAGTAGATCTTCAATTCAACGGCATGGGACGACGGCTTCACGAGTTACGGCTGCTGTTTTCTGAACAAGTGGATGCTGACATGGGGTTTAAGCGCACCGGGCAATCTGGCTCGATCGGAATTAGCGTTCCGACATTGAATCCAAGCAGACCATTTGATGAGCAATCAGCCGAGGCGCTTCAAGGACTCCAAGCCGCCAGACGCTTACTGATCTGGTTCCTGGCACATCGACACATTTGGGAAGAACGCAACTCCATCGGCGATGGTTCACAAGACCACAAATAAGGAATCGACCCAATGACCCTACCGATCATTCATTCCGACGCGACCTATCAGCTGCACGCCCCCACATTTGAAATTGGACCGGGCGGCCATGTGACGCCCTACTACGAGTCGCCACAGCGAGCCGAGATTATCCTGAAGGCGCTGACCGCGAACGAGTGGGCCGCCGTGCGCGCGCCCGATGAAGGCCGGCACGACAGTCTGCCGTTGATCGTACACGATGCCGACTACGTGGGCTTCATCCGTGACGGTTATCGCGAGTGGCTGGCGACGAAGCCGCCCGTGCCAGAGGGACATCCACCCACCTACTATCCGGGTACGGTCCCTCCGCCGCGCTGGCGTCGCCGGGCTGCGCATCCCAAGAACGCGGTCGAGGCGTATGGCTACTACACTTTCGATCTAACCGCGCCGTTGATCGAAGGCACGTATGAAGCCGCGCTAGGTTCGGCGCGCTGTGCGATGACGGCCGCCAACCTGGTGCTGTATGGCGAACCGGCCGCCTATGCGCTGTGCCGCCCGCCCGGTCATCACGCGGGCCGCGATTTCAGCGGCGGCTATTGCTATTTCAACAACACGGCCATTGCGGCGAAAATCCTCAGCATGCGCGGGCCGGTGGCGGTGCTGGACATCGACTACCATCACGGCAACGGCACGCAGGATATTTTCTACACCGACGATCGCGTGCTGACGGTATCCATCCACGCCGACCCCGGCGTGGATTATCCGTACTTCGTGGGCTATGCTGATGAGTTGGGCGAAGGCGAAGGCGAGGGCCACTACCTGAATGTGCCGCTGCCCTTGCACACCACCGGCGAGTGGTATTTGCAGGCGCTTAACCTGGTACTCGATCGCATCCACCTGTTCCGACCGTGGGCGCTGGTGATCGCGGCCGGGTTTGACACTTACGGCGGCGATCCCATCAGCAAGTTCGCGCTCGCCACCACCGATTATCCCGTCATCGCGCAGCGCATCAAGAAGCTAAACGTGCCCACCGTCATCGTGCAAGAGGGCGGCTATAACACCGAGGCGCTGGGCTGGAATGCGGCGGCGTTTCTTCAGCCCTTTGCGGAGTGACAGAGCGATAGCAGGAATGAGAGACGGAGAGATGGAGGGACTCCCTCCATCTCTCCGTCTTGCTATCGCTCTGTCTTGTGGTTGAAGCTACTTCACGGAGCGCTGCGCGGCCAACAGCGTATTCTTCATCAACATCGCAATGGTCATCGGGCCGACGCCGCCGGGCACGGGCGTGATGGCCGCAGCCACTTCCTTCACTGCATCGAAATCCACATCGCCCACCAACTTATTGCGCGGCTTGCCCGTCTTCTCGCTAATGGCCGGCGTCCCATCGGGATTGAGCACCGGCACACTGTTAACACCCACATCGATCACGGTCGCGCCGGGCTTGACCCAATCGCCCTTAACGAACTTCGCCTTCCCGATCGCCGCCACCAGAATATCGGCCTGCCGGATGACGCCGGCGATGTCTTTCGTGCGCGAGTGGCACACCGTCACCGTCGCGTTGCGGCCCAACAACAAGAGCGACACAGGCAGACCGACGATGTTGCTGCGGCCCAGCACGACAGCATTTGCGCCCTCGATCTTGACGTTGATCCGATCGAGCAATTCGATCACCCCGGCGGGCGTGCACGGCGCAAACGACGGCTCGCGATTCTTCATGCCCAGTTTGCCGATGTTGACGGGATGGAAACCATCGACATCTTTGGTGATGGGCACGGCATTGAGCACCGCCTCTTCGTTGATGTGATTGGGCATGGGCAGCTGCACCAGAATGCCATGTACTTTGGGATCGGCCGCCAGCTGCTGCACCACCGCCATCACTTCCGCCTGCGTGGCAGTCGCGGGCAGTTCGTTTGGAAACGACTCGATGCCATCATCGGCGCACGCCTGCCGTTTGGCCTTGACGTACGAACGCGAATCTTCGCGGTCGCCGACGAGGACCGTCGCCAGGCCGGGCGCATAGCCGTGCGCGGCCTTGAACTCGGCCGCTGCCACGCGCACTTCTTCATGGATAGCTGCCGCCACCGCTTTGCCGTCGATCAATTGAGCCGTCATCTGTGTCTCCTGTGGTAGAAATTGGAAGTTGGAGGTTGGAAGTTGGAAGTTGGATGGGCGGTCAAGCCGCGCAGTATTCAGTTTAACACGACTGGCCCGATCGGGCAGTGGCGAATGTCACGGCGTTGATTATCCGTTTATCCAGTTTCGTGACAACGGGCGGCAGAATCCACCGGACGCGATCTCCAACCGAATTCAAACTGCCGAATTTGATCTGTGAAATAATAAGGTACTAACGCCCTATGGTTAGGGACGATGGAACGTGGTATAGGAGATGGCGTACACACCTGGTTCAAACGGCCTTTTTCATGGACTATCAAATTCAAGTTGCCCGTCGCGTTGAAGACATTGGCCAACCGGCCTGGGATTATCTCAGTCGCGAGCAGCCTTTCACCAGTTATCAATGGTATCGCTTCGCCGAGCATAGCCTGGCCAACGAGACCCCGCAATACCTGATCATCAGCCGCGATCACGAACCACTGGCGCGCGCCACTTTCTGGGTAGTAAGCCGGGACTTCCTGCCTGTTTCATCGCCGATCCTGCGGACGTTGATTGCCGCCACCTTGCGGCGGTGGCCCTTGCTGGTCTGCCGGGCGCCGCTCACGAGTACGTCTGGCCTGGTTATGCCGGCGAATGCAGATCTACATGATTCAATCCTGGGCGCGGTGACTCGCGGCGCCCAGGAATTAATGCACACCTGGCATGCCTCGGCCGGACTGTTCGACTATCTCGATCAGGCGGAAATGGACTGGCCCGGCTGGCCCGGCGCGTGGCGCACGACCTCTTTCTCCAGACCGGGTACGTGCCTGAATATTGCGTGGCCCAGTTTTGACGCCTATCTTCAACACCTGTCCAAATCGATGCAGAAAGACTATCGGCGGCATCGTAACCGGGCAGCCGATCTGGGCATTGCTGTAGCCGTCGATCAAAGTCCGCCCCCGGCGGCCGACGCACTACGCTTGATCCACAATGTCGAGCGCCATCACGGTTCGTCGGCGCACCCTCTGACGAGCACGCTGTTACATATGCCAGAGATGACGGGCAGCTGGTGGTTGAAGGCCACGATCGGCGATCGGCTGGTCGGCTGCGGCCTGCTGCTGGGTGAGAAAGATGCGCGTTTTCTCGCCCTGCTGGGTCTGGACTATGAAGTGCAGTACGTCTACTTTCAACTATTTTATGCGGCCATTCGCCTGGCGATTGATGCCGGGCTGCATACTTTGCACGGCGGTGGCGGCGCGTATGACATCAAGCAGCGGCTGGGCTTTGTGCTGGAAAGCAATCACTTTGCGCGTTATGCCGTGCAAGGCCGGTGGATGAACTGGCTGGCGCGGCGGCTGGCTTAACAGCCGCCGGATTTTTTTCTGGAGGAGAGTGAATGCCACAGCGGATTATTGTGCTGGGAATGTATCGGAGTGGGACGTCGCTGACGACGGCGCTGACGCAGCGTTGGGGTGCCTACGTCGGACAGGAACAGGATCTCTTTGAAGATCGATATGGTTATCTGGAACATCTGGCGCTGCAAAAACTAAACGACGAGCTGCTCGGCAGCAACGATCGCGTGCCGACGCCGATCGAGTCGTTGATCGAGAAGTCGCACGACCCGATCTATCAGGCGCGCGCGACAGAGATCCTCGCTGCGATGGACAAAGAAGCGCAGGCGCAGCAGGCGGTGGCCTGGGCCTGGAAAGACCCGCGTTTGCCGCTGGCGTTGCCCTTCTGGGCCAACCTGTGGGGCGATGTCATCTACGTCATCACCGTTCGGCATCCGGTTGAGACCATTTTATCGGCGGCCGAGATGGACGGTATCCCTGCCGATCAACTGCCGTTCTCGGCGGGCTTCGCCTACTGGCAATACTGCATGCTGAACATTCTGGCCCTGACGCAGTCCAGCCGGCGCAAGTTCTTCATCGCCTATGATCAGCTGATCGTCGATCCGCAGACAGCGTGTGCGCGGCTGAGCCACTTCCTTGATGAGCAGTGCGGCCTGCCGGTTAAAACCGCGTCGCAGCGCAGCGCCGCCATGACGCCGCATATTCAACAACGTGAGCGGCACTATCATCAACCGCAGGCGCTGGCCGAGATGCCGCAGGCGACGCGCGAACAACGCGCGCTCTACAACTTCCTGCGGGTGAAAACCCTGTATCCCGATGAAGCCTACCAGGCCGACGACTTTGCCCTGTATCCGGGCTGGCTGGAATATTTGCGCAGCATGGATCAACTGCTGACCCTGGCCGAGGCGCTGCACGATGGACATTGAAACTTTTCAGCAGCTGCCCACGGCCGAGGTCGCCCGCCTGGCGCGCGCGGCCGGGCCGTTGGTGTGCGGCTTGCCGATCAACGGCACGCGCCGCTGGTTCGCCCTGGAGTATCCCGAACAGGCCAAGCTGGACGATCTATCCGTCTATCTCGAGATCACGGGCCAGCGGCACATCGACATTTATCGCCTGCTGTTTGATCACGGCGTCGATACTTTGCTCACACCGGTCTTCGGCCCCGATTTGCTGGAGCGCGGTGACGACTATTTGAAACTCGCCGAGCAGGGCCTGGCGTGGTTCGCACAGCATCCGGCCTTCCTTGATTTCTATGAAGCGTATGACGTGCGGGTGCGAGTATACGGTGATGTGGCCCGCTGGTTGTCGGGCGCGCGTTACGCGCCGATCCGGCAGGCCTTCGACGACATCGCGCGCCGGACAGCGCATCATCGCCGGCACCGATTGTTCTTCGGCGTCTGCGCCCACGATTCGGCGGAGACTATCGCCGAGATCGGGGTGCAGTTTCAGCGCGACCACCAGCGCCTGCCCGATAAGCGCGCGATCGTCAAAGCCTACTACGGCGAATATGTCGCGCCGCTAAATTTCTTCATCGGCTTCGATCGGCCCACGTTGTTCGATATGCCGCTGATCGCCACCGGCAACGAGGACTTGTACTTCACGGTTAGTCCGTCGCTCTACCTGGACGCACCTGCGCTGCGCTCGATTCTGTACGATCACCTGTATGCCCGACGGGTCAGTGATGACTACGCGGGTTTTTCATCTGATGATTGGCAGACACTGGCCGCGTTTTATCGCGTCAATCGCCAGCACGTGCTGGGCGTTGGCCGGCCGCTGATCGATCAACACGTCTGGTGTCCGCTGTCCCAGGTGATCTGGCCTGACTCACCGTAACACCAAAACTGTTTTTACAAATTCGCCGGTAG
>JAUQXD010001410.1 GCA_030834835.1 Thermoflexales bacterium
ATCACGACTGCGCTTGTGCGCCACGCTGTAATCCAGGTGAAGATTCTCAAACGTGAAGCCGAACTCCTTGCCGCGCGCAAGCAGATTGGCGATCTCGGCGTTGCGCAGCAGCGCCTTGCTGGGGATGCAGCCCCAGTTCAGACATACGCCGCCCAGATGTTCCTTCTCTACGATGGCTGTTTTCAGCCCCAGCTGCGCGGCGCGAATCGCGGCCACATAGCCGCCCGGCCCGCCGCCGATGACCGTCACGTCGTAAGTTGTCATGATTTCTCCTGAGAATTCACCGCGAGTACTTGAATATCTTTGCGCTCTCCGCGTCCTCAGCGGTTTGGATTAAGTCCAATTTTCCAACATCTGCTTGATGGCCGCCACAAAGTTATCGGCGCTGTTGCCGTCGAGGATGCGATGATCAAACGTCAGACCCACATACACCATCGGCTTGATGGCAATCGAATCAACACCATCACGCGTGACGACCACCACGCGCTTCTGAATCATCCCCACGCCAAGTATACCGCACTGCGGCTGATTGATCACGGGTGTGGCGAACAACGATCCAGAGGTGCCATGATTCGTGATAGTGAATGTGCCGCTCTGCACATCATCCGGCTTCAGTTGTTTATGCCGCGCCCGATCGGCCAGCTCGTTCACCGCGCGCGCCAACCCCAGCAGATTCAGGCCTTCGGCGTGCTTTATCACGGGCACGATTAGCCCATCCGCGCCCAACGACACCGCGATGCCCAGGTTCACCGCTCGATGCAAGACAATTCCGCTATCGCTCCACGATGAGTTTACCAATGGAAATTGCTTCAACGCCGCGATCGTCGCCGCCGCAAAATACGGCGTAAACGTCAGGTTCACACCGTCGCGTTCGAAGAGCGCTTTGTTGGCAGCGCGATGCGCTACCACCTTCGAGAGATCAACTTCAAACACGGTGGTGACGTGCGGGCTGGTGCGCTTCGACGTGACCATGTGATCGGCAATGGCTTTACGGATGCCCGTCAACGGCACAACCTCGTCCGCGCCATTGGTCGTTGGGACCGAAGGCGCAGCCGCAGTCGCTGGCTTGCCGAAAACTTCTTCGCTTGGCCGGAAGAGCTCGCCCAGGCCGGGTTGTTCCCACGGTTCGAGTTTTGACTCAACCGCTGGTCCCGCCTGCGACTGCCGCTCGACGTAGGCGAGAATATCTTTCTTGGTGACGCGACCGCCCTCACCCGTGCCCGCGATCTGCGCCACATCGACGTGATGTTCCGCCGCGATGCGCGCCACCACCGGCGAGATGCGGGCGCTAAGTGCGCTCGATCCGTTGCCGTGCCGCTCAATCTTAGATGCCGGTGCGTGGGCTGAGGTTACAGCTGAGGTCTCTGTCGCTACTTCGTTGGCTGCGCCGATAAAGGCAATCAGTGTGCCCGCCTGCACCACGTCGCCCTCGTTGAAGTACAACTTCAACAGCGTGCCTTCGCCTGCCGCGGTGACTTCCGTCGTGACCTTGTCTGTTTCAACTTCGAGGATTGGTTCGTATAAGGCCACTTGATCGCCGACCTGCTTCAACCAGCGGCTGATTTTCCCTTCAACCACGCTCTCGCCCAACTGCGGCATGATGACCTGGGTGCCCATAAGTTCTCCCTGTCACGCAACACGCACTGCGCACTACGCACCTCGTGTTTCGTGTTGCGTGGTGCGTGTTTAGTAGCGTGCCAATTGCCTCATCGCATCCGCGATCTTCTTCGGGTTCGGCATGAACCAGTCTTGCAGCGGATGGCTGTAGGGTACGGCGGGCACATCGGGACCGGCCACGCGCATGATGGGCGCGTCCATGTAATTGAAGCCCTCGTCCGCCAAAATCGCGGCGATTTCCGCACCGTAGCCCAAAAACCGATTGTCCTCATACACGATGAGGGCCTTGCCCGTTTTCTTGAACGACTCCAACACTGTGGCTTTGTCCAACGGATTGAGCGTGCGCAGATCGACCACTTCCACATCGATGCCGTCTTTCGCCACTTCTTCAGCCGCTTGCAGACAATAGAAGTGCATCATGCCATAGGCATACACGCTGAGATCGGCACCTTCGCGTGTGACGTTCGCCACGCCGATCGGGACGACGTAATCTTCCTCGGGCACGTCGCCTTTGATCAGGCGATAGCCCTTCTTCGGTTCCAGAAACAGTACGGGATTGTTGTCGCGCACCGCGCTCTTGAGCAGGCCTTTCGCATCGCGTGGATTGGAGGGGATGACGACCTTCAACCCCGGCACGTGTGCATAGGTCGCCTCGATCGACTGCGAGTGATACAGCCCGCCGCCGATGCCGCCGCCATAGGGCGTGCGAATCACCATCGGGACGGTGAACGTGCCGCCGGTGCGATAGTACATGCGCGCGGCTTCGTTCACGATCTGGTTATAGGCGGGCTGAATGAAGTCGGCGAATTGAATCTCGCAGATGGGGCGCAAGCCGTTCATCGCCGCACCGATGCCCACCGCCACGATCGACAGTTCTGCCAGCGGCGAGTCGATCACGCGCGTCGGACCGTACTTGGCAAACAGGCCCAGCGTCGCACGGAACACGCCGCCGCGCGGACCCACATCTTCCCCCGTGATAAACAC
>JAUQXD010001411.1 GCA_030834835.1 Thermoflexales bacterium
CGGCATCGGTGATTTCCTCTGGCATTGGCGTCTCGGACGGTCGACGGAACAGCAACGCATCGGCTGTGCGCGCGTAGCAAATGCTCGCCAGCGCTGACGCTCGTTGACAAATCCGCGGGCAGTGGTTAACGGCCAAAAGATAAAGTAGATCGCGTTATAAAACACCCACCACAGTAAACGTTGATCGTTCGTTCGCCAGGGAGAGAAGAAGATCATCATGACAGGAAAAACCGCCAGCGCCACGAGGTTGAGCGGGTAGGTCAAACGCTGCCGCCGGGTTAAGTGGCGACGACCTCTAAACCCGGCCACAGCATAAGCGGCTATGAACCACAAGTAAATTAGCGTGGGAGCGTAAGGGCCCCAATTCGCCAGCAGGTCGAGTAACACCATAACGTCGATCCTCGCTCAGTGCCCCCGCACCATTTCAGACAAGCCACACAGGTTCTTCGGCGCAGAACGCCTTGCACCGTAGCGTTGGCTCTAGTATTGCCGCAACTGGAAGACCTTTACTGACTTCCAATCACTATACGCAAACACATTACTCTTAGCGGCAAAGGCCGCACATCCGACATTGTTGTAGGCGGGCAGGCCTGCAATACGGTGTCCGTCTGTTACACGCCAGAGGCTGACCTGATTGATGTAAGATATAAACTGGATGAAGCCTTCGCTAGCCAGAAGGTATTGACCATCGGGCGAGTAAGCAAGGTCGCGCTGATTATCCGCGGGGATGGTTCGTAACAACTGTCCTGTAGCCACATCCCAAACACTGATAGGCGCATCGTACGACGCAGTTGCCAGCTGCTTGCCATCAGGCGACAGCGCGAGTCGCCGAACACGACCATCTATTGTCCGGTAAACTGCACCATCATCCATCTTCCATATACCGACGCGATTATCCGCCGTCTCCCCTGCCATCCACCGGCCATCCACCGAGAAGTTGATCGAATAAACTGACACCGGAATTACCCAGTGTACTGTCCAATCAGTTGTCCGCCAGAATTGCAGACTGGATTGCGCAAGGCCAACCGTCAGGTATTTACCGTCCGGTGAAAATTTGACGCTACGTGTGGAGGTGATGGCTGGCAGGGAATGCACCAGGTCCCCAGTCTGCACATCCGAAATTGATACCACGCCGTCGTTGGAGATTATCGCGACCCATCGATTGTCGGGCGAGAATGAAACGCTGCTGCCGCAAGCGTGCTGTTGATCAGGCAGTTCGCGCAATAGATTGCCATCGGCCACACTGTACAACCGTAGCGGCTCCTCCCACCTTCCTACGGCCATGATGCGCCCATCCGGTGAAAAGGCAATTTCACCGAAAGAACTACCGTTTTCGAAAGATAACGTCCGGAAGCAACCGCTGCGGCCCGTGGCAAGGTCTAACCATTCGCATGGCCGCAAGCTGTTACCCAGGAAAGTAATTTCAGCTGCACATATCGAGGCAGTAAGCGCTAGCAGGTAGATCCGGCGATTCGATGAGGGGTCTGGATCTACCGAGTCAGAGGCAGCGGTCGCACTGGATGACAAGTCGATCAGTGGAACATGCAACAGAATAAAGTCACTCAAATGGGTATAGCCAATCCGCCGCCAGACTGGAACAACCTTTGAAGTCTGCCGTAAGCCAAAGAGGGTGAGCAACGGAAACAATATGGCATATCCATACCATAAGAGCCACATCCAAACAGGCGATTCGCCCATGTTTCTTATCAAGATTAGGAGGAGGATTTGATTGAGTAAAGTGAAAGGGGTAAAGATTGACGCTGCCGCCAATGACAACACCTGTCGACGCGGCTGAGTATGCCGCACTCGAACGGCGGCAATCATATAAGCGGCTGAAATCCAGATATACGGCAACACAAAAGCATACGGCGCGACATTGGCAACGGCATCCAGTATCACCATCACATCGATCCTCGACCAGTGCCCCCGCACCACTCCAGAACTTATACAACCAACCCTTCATTTATGCACTATGCATTGTGCATTATGAATTGTGCATTGCTCACGGCCTATCATCCAACCTAAACCCGTGCCCGCGCACCGTCACCAGATACTCGTGATCCTTATCCACTTCCGCCAGTCGATCGCGCAGGCGGCGCACCAGCGCATCGATGGCCTGCTCGGTGATGCCCGCCTCATCGGATTCCGGCCACACCGCCGCGATGACTTCCTCGCGTGTGATGACTTTGCCCTTGCGCTCCCACAGCGCTTCCAGCAAACGGTATTGCGACAGCGACAACGGCGGATCGAGTACTGCGCCGTTGACCCACACCTGTCTTTGACTCTTGTTCAGGCGTAGTCCCGGCATCGAGATTTTCAAAATCTCCTGCGTCAACGGCAGGGTCGCTTCCGCGCCGACGAAGAGCAGCTTCACGCTCAACGCGATCTGAATCTCATCGCCGTCTTGCAGGTGCACGCTGCCGCGCACGGGCGCGCCGTTAACGTAGGTGCCGTTCTTGCTGCCCAGGTCTTCCACGGCATAGCCCATCTCGTCGTGGACGATGCGCAGGTGATAGCGGCTCACCTGCCGATCGGGCCGCACCCCGTCGCACTCCTCGCCGCGGCCGATCGTCAATATGGACTTCGCCAGCGGCCAGCGCTTGCCGGCCAGTTGACCTTCTTGCACCACCAGGATAGGAACCGAACTATCTTGCATGTGCGCCTCCAATTGGTTGGGCAAGATGGCATCTTGCCCCGACGGTGTTAAGCCTGCGGTAGGATAGGATGGCATCTTGCCCGACGTTGCTTGACAAGCCTTTCGATGTCAGTTAAGCTCTGGCGCAGGAGAAGAAGAACAACTGTTGACCCCTGGCGCCGTCCTGCGCGGGCGCTACAAGATCGTCGCGTCGATCGGGCAAGGGGGCATGGGCGCGGTGTACGAGGCCGAAGATCAGGTCCTCGCGGGCCGTCGCTGTGCCCTCAAAGAAGTCAAGCTCGATCCGAACATGACGGACGAAGCGCGCCGCCAGGCTCAAGAGCAGTTCTATCGTGAAGCCAGCGTCCTCGCGCGCCTCGATCATCCCACGCTGCCCAAAGTCTCCGATTACTTCTCCGAAGACGACATCGATTTTCTGGTCATGGATTTTGTGCCGGGCCGCGACCTGAAAGACATCATGAATGAAGCGCGTCGCGCCGGGCAATTTCTGGACGAAGCCGAAGTGCTGAATTGGGCGGCGCAACTGTGCGATGCACTGGCCTATCTGCACCGGCAGGAACCCGCCATCGTCCACCGCGACATCAAACCCGCCAACATCAAACTCACGCCCGATGGCCGCATCAAACTCGTCGATTTTGGCCTGGTCAAGATCATGGCCGACGACGACGAGAATCGCACGCTGACCGTCGTCCAGGGGCGCGGCACCGCCGCCTACACGCCGCTGGAGCAATATGGCGGCGACACGACCGGCCACAGCGAAGTGCGCAGCGATCTCTACTCACTGGGCGCGACGCTTTATCACCTGCTCACCAATCAGCCGCCGTTGGATGCCAAACAGCGCTTCCTCAACCCGACCAAGTTGCAGACGCCGCGCAACCTCAATCCCGCCATCAGCCTTAACACCGAGCGCGCCCTGCTGGCTGCCATCGCCATGCATCCCGATCAGCGCCCGGCCACGGTCGATGACTTCCGCACGCTACTCTTCAACTCTGCCACGCCGCTACCGGTGATCAACCGCCCGATTGGCCTGCGGCGCGATCTGGACGTGCGTTGGCCGGACGCCATGCAGCACAATCGCGGCCTCATTGCCGCCGTCATCAGCCTGATCCTGTTAGCCTTCGTCGTCACCTGGGTGGCCGCCCCGATCGAATCGACCGTGTCCCTCACACCCACCCCTGCCATCACCGTTACACCGCGTTAAGCGCTTTCATTTC
>JAUQXD010001412.1 GCA_030834835.1 Thermoflexales bacterium
CCGAGCCGTGACCTACGCCGAAGGCCCGGCAGTTATCGACAATGAGTTGGTATAAGGTTTCACGCTGACGAGGCGAGAGTTGCTTGGAATCATTGACACCGTCCAACTGAGCGATGTGGCTGTAATCAAGGATCACGGCGGCGGCGACGACTGGCCCCGCCCACGCCCCGCGCCCGGCCTCGTCGATACCGGCGACGAGCGCGTGTCCGGCCTGCCGGAGTTGGTCTTCGTGATCAAGCGTAGGCCGATCGGGGAGTGGCGGCTTATTTCTGACGGTCATACTTACCGCGCCAACCGTTCAAGCGGACGCGCATCACTTCGAGGACCATGTTGATCGAGTCGCGCAGCGGGCTGATCTTCGTCTGAGGTTTGTAGTACCACGTGATGGGCACTTCGATCAAGTGATAGCCGTGCTTCAGCGCGATGAACAAGACCTCTACGTCGAAACCCCAACCGTCGATGGTTTGCAGCGCGAAGACATCGCGCGCGGCTGCGCGCCGGAAGACTTTGAAGCCGCACTGCGTGTCCTGAATTCCGGGGATAGCCAGCACGCGCACAATGAAATTGAAGACGCGGCCCATCAGGTGGCGATACTGCGGCTCGTCCACGCGCCGCGCGCCGGGCACTTCACGGGAGGCGATAGCCACGTCGTACGAATCGGCGTTGGGCGGCATGAACTTGCTGATCTCTTCGACCGGCATGGAGAAGTCGGCGTCACAAATGAAGAGATACTCGCCTGCGCCGGCCAGCATGCCCGTTTGCACGGCCGCCCCTTTGCCCTGCCGGGGTTGATCGACCACGCGCACATACGGATGCTGCGCGGCAAACTCGTCGGCGATGCGGCGCGTGCCGTCGCGGCTGTTGTTGTTGACGACGACGACTTCGATCGGGTACGGCTGAGCCGCCACGAATCGATCGACCTGATCCAGGCTGGTCGGCAGGCGGCGCTCTTCGTTATAGGCCGGAATGATGATGGATAACAGCGGTGTTGCGTTGATGATTGACCCTCACAAAAGCCGCGCCCGAGATAGGGGGCGCGGTGCGATTCAGTGCCGCTAGAATACCGCGAACTGAGTTATCCGTCAATCGGGCGAGCGGTGAGGAGTGTGTGAAAAAGCATCGCTCGATCTGTCAGCCAATTGTCGGTCTGCCCTATCGACAGATGCGGCGGCGTCGGGTAGAATTTTGGTGGTTGGGGAGTAGCCTCCACAAGGGCCAATCAATCGTCAGTACGGGTCATCGATCCCGGTTGATTGGAGTCGCGCAAGCGAAACAGGCCAGACCACCACGACATGTGTTTGTCGTGGTGGTCTTTTTATCGAAGGAGCACGGAGATGAAATGGTCGTGGAAGATTGGTGAATGGGCGGGAATTGGCGTATATTTGCATGCGACGTTTGTGATGTTGATCGGTTTTCTGATTATTAGCAACCTGATTGCAGGAGCAAGTCCGGGCGGCCTGCTGAACGGCGTGGGCTTTGTGCTGGCGCTGTTCGCGTGCGTACTGCTGCACGAATTTGGGCACGCGCTGGCGGCGAAACGCTACGGCATTCCGACGAGGGACATCACGCTGCTGCCCATCGGCGGGCTGGCGCGACTGGAAAGAATGCCGGACAAGCCCAAACAAGAGTTGGTGGTGGCGCTGGCCGGGCCGCTGGTCAACGTGGTCATCGCCGCCGGGTTGTTTGTGATTTTGCTGGCGACGAATGCACTGGAACCGGTGGCGAATCTGACCGTGACGCAAGGCTCGTTTCTGGAGCGGCTGATGCTGGTGAATGTGACGCTGGTGTTGTTCAACCTGATTCCAGCGTTTCCGATGGACGGCGGGCGCGTGCTGCGCGCCGCGTTGGCGATGCGCATGGATTATGCGCGGGCGACGCGCACGGCGGCGACGCTGGGGCAGGGCTTCGCCTTCGTGTTTGGCCTCATCGGCTTCTTCACCAATCCGCTGTTGATGTTTACCGCGTTGTTCATCTGGCTGGGCGCGGCGCAAGAAGCAAGCGCAGTGCAGGTCAAATCGACGCTGGGCGATGTGCCGGTGAGCCGCGCGATGATGACGCAGTATGAAACGCTGTCGCCGCTCAATTCGATCAAGCACGTGACCGACCTCATCATCGCCGGTTCGCAGCAGGACTTTCCGGTGGTCGAGCGCGGGCACATCGTGGGCGTGGTGACGCGCAGTGACGTGGTGAAGGCGCTGGCCGAGCGCGGTGGACAAGGCTTTGTATCAAGCATCATGCGCCGCGACTTTCAGACGGTGGGCGCGACCGAACTGCTGAGCGCGGCCTCGGATAAGACGCAGATCGGCGGCCTGCACACCGTGCCCATCGTCAGCGACGGGCAATTGGTCGGACTGCTGACATTGGACAACATCGGTGAATACTTGATGATCCAATCGGCCTTGAAAGTGTCGCCTCAGTATCGCCGCGAACCGGAAGCGGCGTTGTAGTAAGATACTATCGAGTGACTTTGAAAACCCGTCAGGTCTCCCAGACCTGACGGATGGTGTAAGGACAACGGAATGACCTGGTACAAATCGACGGCGACCGAAGTCGCACAGCAGCTTCAGGTAGAGACAACAGCCGGCTTGACGACAGCTGAGGTACAGCGGCGCTTAGCCGAACACGGCACGAATGAATTGATCGAGCGCGGCACCAAAAGCCCGTGGAAAATCCTGTGGGAACAGTTCACGGCCACGATGGTGCTGATCCTGATTGCGGCCGCCGTGATCTCGATGATCGTGGGCGACCTCAAGGACGCCATTGCGATTCTGGCCATCGTGGTGTTGTTCGGCTTGCTGGGCTTCGTGCAGGAGTATCGCGCTGAACAGGCGATGGCCGCGCTGCGTAAGATGTCCGTGCCGAATGTGCGTGTGCGCCGTGATGGCTCAGTCGTCGAGACTTCTGCGCCGCAGTTGGTACCGGGCGATGTGGTGCTGCTGGAAGCGGGCAACGTTGTCCCGGCCGATGGGCGTCTGATCGATAGCGCGAATTTGCGGATACAAGAAGCGGCGCTGACGGGCGAATCCGAGCCGATCGAAAAAGATCCGATCGAGTTGCCGGGGACCGATCGGCCGTTGGGCGACCGCAAGAACATGGCCTATATGGGCACGATTGTGACCTATGGACGAGGTTCGTTCATCGTGACCGAAACGGGCATGCAAACTGAACTCGGCAAAATCGCCACACTCATTCAATCGGTTAAACAGGAACTCACGCCCTTACAAAAACGGCTCGATCAATTGGGCAAAGGTTTGGCTTTGGTTGCGGTGGCGGTGGCCGCGTTGATCTTTGCGTTGGGCGCGCTGCGCGGCGAGCCGCTGAACCTGATGTTCATGACGGCAGTGAGTGTGGCGGTGGCCGCTGTGCCGGAAGGTCTGCCCGCCGTTGTGACGATCACATTGGCGTTGGGCGCGAAGCGCATGTTGAAGCGGCAAGCGTTGATTCGCAAGTTGCCCGCCGTCGAGACGCTGGGTTCAGTCACAGTGATTTGCTCCGATAAAACAGGCACGCTGACCGAGAATCGCATGACCGTAACGGTGCTGGATGTGGCGGGGCGTCGTTTGGATGTGACCGAGAATCTATCGCACAAGATGCCGGCCATTGACGATGTGGCGCGGCCTGTTGAGACGGTGTCACTGGCCTTATCATTGCTGCTGGCGGGTGGGGCGCTGTGCAACGATGCGGCGTTCAAATCGGGTGAAGCGCCCGGTAGTTTTCGCACGCTCGGTGATCCTACTGAGGGCGCGTTGCTCGTCGCGGCGGCGCGCTTTGGCCTGTGGAAACAGTCGCTCGATCAAACCTATCCGCGTGTCGGTGAAGTGCCGTTCGATTCGGAACGCAAGCGGATGACAACCGTACACGAAATAAGGAAACAAGTAGATAAGGACACAAGGAAACAAGGCAGTGCAGACTTGTCTACTTCCTTACTTGTCTCCTTGTCTACCCCTTACATTGCATTTGTAAAGGGTTCGGTCGATGGGTTGCTGGCACTGTCCGATCGGGTGTGGGTGGACGACGGGCCGGTCGAGCTGACGGATGAGTACCGTGATCGAATCGAGATCGCTAACAACAAACTGGCGCAGAACGGCA
>JAUQXD010001413.1 GCA_030834835.1 Thermoflexales bacterium
GTCTGCAGCCGCTCGTTGTCTGCGCGAAGGTCGTCAGCGTTCATGAGGTTAGTCTATCGGCTATCTAAGTCGTCCGCAATAGCACTCTTTCACCGTTGACAGCTGCCCAAAGTTTTAGCTTGGACACGGTAAACAAATACCGCACCACCTTTGGGCAACTTACCCAGCGCATCGAGATGATCGCGCAAAGCATCGAAGTGGCCTTTGTCGACGCGGCCATCGGACGTGCGCCCGCAGACCAGATCGGCCCAGGTCAGCGCGGCCATGTCCATCACTTGCGGCGAGGTGCGCGCTTCAAACTCAGTGCATTTGCGGCTCCACTCGATCAACGAGGCCGTATCGATCTGGCCCGGCAGATCGCCGTTCTCATGCACGCGGCGGCTCTCGATCGCGACGGCCACCAACACTTCAGCGAGCCCGCGCTCAAGACCGGCGCTGCGCACCAGCAGATCGATCTCCGCCTCTTTCGAGGGATAGTCGAACTCCACGACCATCGTGAAACGGCGGCGCAGCGCGGGATCGAGCGGATAGACCGCGTAGTCCTTGCCGAAGTTAGCTGCGGCCACGATCAGTAGGTGATCGCACGGACAGACCAAGACCTTGCTGTTGTCCTGCGGTACGCGGGCGACGTAGAACGGGCCATCCCCTTCGACCACCAGACCTTCCTGCCGGCAGATGTCACCGGACTTGCGATTGAGAAAACCGATCAGCAAGTTGATCTGCTCGCGCGGAAACCGGGTAGCTTCATCGAGAAACAACAGGACCGGATCGCACTGCGCCGATTGAATGGCTTCGGCCAGCGGCCCATCCTGCCAGACGCGCAGGTCTTCACGCGGCACAATGTTGCCAAGGAAGTCCACGTCGAGCATTCCCTCCTTCCCCTCTACCCGGACGAGGCGCGCATCGGGCAATTGCTGCGCGACTTCCTCCACGGCCAGCGTCTTGCCCGTGCCCGTCGGGCCGGCCAGCAGGATCGTCTTGTTGCGCCGCAGACCATCATAGATCAACTGCGCCTGCCGCCCGACAAAGCGACCCAGACCCATTACCGATGGGGATTTCATCGGCGACGTTTGACGCGGCTTAGGGCTGCGCGCGGTTGCTGGTTTCACTGGCGACACAGGGGGCGTTGATGACGCACTACTCGTGCCCGCACGATATGCGTGCAACTCGGCGGCCTGGTAGAACACCTGCGGCACGTAGGGGGTCACGCCGGTGCTTGCGCTGATCGTGCCGACCGCGGCAAGATCGTGAATCGTTAGATCACCGAGTCGATCGTTGACGCTATCGACCGGCAAATCCATGTACCTCAATGCGTAGTAGACCTCATCCGCCGTGCGGCACAACAGGTCTTTGTGTGCGGCCAGAATGGCGCCGCCTTTCGTCGCGGTGATCAGGTCTTCGTACGCGTCGAGCAAATCGGCGTAGGCAGTCGGCGCAGCCATGGCCTCGGCCAGAATCAACAGACCGAGATAGTACGTCGCCCGATCAGGACTGCCGTTGGGCAGATACGTCATCCAAGGCGACCCTGACCACAGATACGACTCGATCACTTTGCCGGTCGATTTGCTGGTCGAACTCACGATGGTCAGTGGCCGGCCATCTTTTGCTGAAAAGCGCACGTCGCAGATGGCGTGATGCTGCGCGGCCGCCTGCACGGCGCGAATCAAGATGGCCGAGACGCCGGCTTCGCCGGTGCGGTTGCGGCGCGCGCACCAGGCCGCGCTGCGTTCATCGGCGCGCAGCCACGGCAAGCCTTCCTCAGTCAAGGCGCTACGTTTGCGAAACAACAACGATGTGTCCATGTTACCTTTCCTCCGTTTGAGTGTAGGTGTTATTCGATTGAGTGTTCGACAGGTTGGCGCTTCGTGGTGCGGCGATTCATCGTTTTCACGTGGCTGGCGATCTTCTGGCGCAGCCAGCGGCGAAAGCGCGTGAGATCGGCGAGCTGCTGTGAATGCAGGGTGATCGGCCGCGCCAGGCCGATGGCCGTGTGTACGTCTTCGCCACGGGTGAGGCCCCAGCGCGGGAAGACCTGTTGGCCGAGGTGAAAGAAAATCTCGGCCCAGTCGTGATCGAGCGGCGCACCGAGGCTGATGCACGACAGATAGCCGAGCGCTTCTTCTTCCGAGGCCAGATCGCGTTCGTGTTCATCCACACGCCCACGCGCGATCTGTAAGCAGCGCGCAGCAGG
>JAUQXD010001414.1 GCA_030834835.1 Thermoflexales bacterium
CCAACTACTTTTATGATTGGCGATGGAATTTTGCCGCGGCCTCGGTGCGATTGGTCACACCGAGTTTGGCGTAGATGTTGCGGAGATGAAACTTGACGGTGTTCTCGCTGAGGCTTAATTCGTAGGCGATCTGCGTGTTGCTCTGGCCCTCGGCCAGCAACTTCAGCACATCTTGTTCGCGATCGGTCAGCGCGTTCGGTTCAGGCGCGGGCTGCGTCAGCCAGCGGCGCGCGGCCTGTGGAAATACGAGTTGACCGGCGGCCACCTGTCGAATCGCGGTGAGCGTGGTTTGCGGCGGATCGGTCTTCAGCGCAAAACCATCCGCCCCACTCTCGATGACCGTGCGCAGCGAGTGTGCATCGCCGAAGGCGCTGAGGATGAGCACGCGCACGGGCAAGTTATCCGATCGGATTTTTTGCAGGCACGTCGGGCCGTCCATGTACGGCATCTGAATGTCCATCACCACAACATCAGGCTTGAAGCGCTGAATCGCGTCGAGCAGCCGCTCGCCGTCGGTCGCCGTGGCGACCACGTGCAGATCAGGCTCGGCGGCCAGCAGCGCGCTCAAGCCCTGTAAAACCAGTGCGTGGTCATCAGCCAACACCAGGCGGACGGGACGATTTTCGGTCATGGCATGTCACTCGCAGGCACATCATCCAGTGGAATCTCAACGCGCACGCGCGTGCCCGAGCCGACATGACTATCGATCGACACCGTGCCACTGATCAACTCCGCTCGTTCGCGCATGCCGCGCAGGCCGATGTGCTCGTGCCGCTCGGTCGCCTGTGCGCCGGTCAGCGGCGGCGGCTCAAAGCCGCACCCGCGATCGATCACTTCGAGCCACAATCGGCGATCGAGCGTCCCCACGCGCACCGTCGCGGCGGTCACGCCCGCATGACGTTGAATGTTGGACAGCGCTTCTTGCAGGATGCGGAAGACAGCGATCTTGATCGGTAGCGATACGCCTGGCAGCGCGCCTTTGATCTCCAGATCGACCACCCCGCCCGTCAGCGTCTCGTGCTGCACCGCCAGATCCTCGATGATCTCAGCCAGGCCCAGCGTGCTGAACTCCGGCGCGCGAAACGCCCCCAGCAAATTGCGAATCTCACCCAGCGACATTTC
>JAUQXD010001415.1 GCA_030834835.1 Thermoflexales bacterium
GCCGTGCCCGCCACGTGGTTCGAATGATCGCTGAGCGTGGCAACATCGGGTACAGTGATGCGGCCCGCAAAATCCGGGTGCGTGGCCGTGACGATGCCGCCGTCGTAGATCAAAATATCGACGCCGCTGCCATTCAAGTTATAGGGCGCAGCCTGCACGGTGTTCACGCCGATCTGCGTGCGAATGCCATCGTTGGCTTCACGCAGCGCGGGCAGCGCGGCCTCGATCCACTGGATGGCGTCTTCGGCCGCCAATTCGCGCACGTTGGCTTGTGGCATCTCCACCCTCAGCATTCGAATGCCACTCACTTCGCCGACGATCTTGCCGCCGTGTTTTTCAACCAGCGCGCGGCCCGCCTCAAGCGTTTCGTCCTGGTGCATTATCACCGAGACGGCCGCTGTGCCATCAGGTGCCAGGTTCCAACTGCCCCACTCGCCCGATCGAATCATCGGATCGAGTTTGTCGTCGATGGTGAGCGCGCCCGCCCACGTCACGCCGGGCTGATCGAGGATCGCAGCCGGATCGTTCGCAGGTACAGACGCAATCCATGCGTTATCGGGCACGTAGGCGAGCAACTTCACACTCGATTGATCGAACCTGGCCTTCGCAGTGGTGCCGGGGACATAGTCGAGTTGCAACACCACGTGCACGCGCGATTGATCAGTGCGGGCCAGCGAGGCCAGCGCGGCTCGATCGGGGGTGGTGGGTTGAAATTCGCGTGACTTGAGATAAATCGTGGGACCGCTCGGGGCCGCTTGTTGAACAGCGACGATCGGCGCAGGCTGTGCGTTCGCTACTGGCGTCAACGGCGCAGACGCGCCGATCAGACTGAACAGCAACGACACGACCAACCCTGAATGCAAGATACGCAATCGTAACATCGGACTCCTCCCAGAGTGTAAACTTGATGCAACCGATGAGTGCGAGGATGAAGCAAATCTGGCTAGTTTCTAGTATAAAACAACATCGTGTCAATTATGGGTCTGAATTCGGTCAAAGCCCGGATGTGGTAAAATTCTCGCAGTCAAGGGATGCAGTCGCCTCGTTTCACTCGTCACTTGTCACTCGTCAGAAGCAGGAGTTTCAATGAAGTATCACTTACACGTCTTCGGCTGCCAGATGAACGAAGCCGATGCCCAGCGCGTGGGGTCCGAACTCGAAAAAATCGGCCTCACCCACACCGATCACGCCCGCGAAGCCGACGTAATCGTGCTGGACACGTGCGTCGTGCGCCAGAGCGCCGAAGACAAAGCCTACAGTTACATCACCACGCTCAAGCCCATCAAGCAGAAGCGGCCGGATACCATTGTCACCGTCATGGGCTGCATGGTGGGCGTCAAGGGCAATGCCGCGCTCAAGAAGCAGTTCCCGTGGGTGGATGTGTTCATGGCCCCGTCGGAGACCGCACCGCTGGTCAACTTCATGCGCCAGCGCGAAGCCTTCGCCATGATGGAACAGGACACGCGCCAACGCCACGCGATTCAGGATGGCGACCTCGTCTTGCCGTCGCATGAGCGTGGCAATTTGGTGGCCGCCCACGTCCCGATCGTGTATGGCTGCTCCCATGCGTGCACGTTCTGCATCATCCCGTTCCGGCGCGGCGTCGAGCGCAGCCGTCCTATCGGCGAGATCGCGCACGAGGTTCGCTCGTTGGCGGAACAGGGCGTGAAAGAAGTGACCCTGCTCGGCCAGATCGTCGATCGCTATGGCAAAGACTGTGACGACGGACCCGATCTCTCGGACTTGCTGCGCGCCATCAACAGCCTTGACGGCATCGAGCGCATTCGCTTCCTG
>JAUQXD010001416.1 GCA_030834835.1 Thermoflexales bacterium
GACTTGATGATTACTCGATGGTTGTGCCTGTTGTTATTCGTGCTGGCCGCGCCGATTGTGCCAACGGCACTGGGGCAGGGCGCTTATCCGCCGCGCAGTGATGCGTTTATCAACGATTACGCCGAACTGCTCACGGCGGCCGATGCGGCTAACGTGAGAACGATGTTATCTGATCTGCAAGCCGCGCATGGCGTCGAGGCCGTGGTCGTCACGATCGATTCGATCGGTGATTACGGGACCGGCGACACGACGATCGAATCGTTTGCGACCGGGCTGTTCAACACGTGGGGGATCGGCGACAAGACGCGCAACGACGGCGTGCTGTTGCTGGTAGCCGTCAAGGATCGCAAAGTGCGCGTCGAATTGGGCGCGGGCTATGGCAGCGATCCCAGCCGCGAGATGCAGGCGGTAATCGATCGCTATGTGCTGCCGAAGTTTCGAGACAGCGACCACAGCGGTGGTATCCGCCTCGGGACGCAGGCCATGATCGCCAAATTAACCGATCAACCCATGCCTGAAATCGGCGACATTCCACCTACACGCGCGCCATTTGCGTCAACCGGTCCAGGCGCTACTTCGACCCGCGATGCTGATTCCAATCTGGGCGGCCTGTTGCTGGTGGCTGTGATGGCGATAGGGGTGTTTGCCCTTATCAGGCAAGCGGTCAATGGATCAGAATCCGGGGGCTGGTCGTCCGATCAGGACACTGGTGATGACGACAATCACTGGAATCGGACTGATAACAATCGCCGTTCCAGTTGGACCAGCAGTTCCCGCCACAGTAGTTCCAGCAGCAGTTCCAGCCGATCCAGCAGCAGTTCTGGCAAAGGCGGCGGTCGCTCCAGCGGAGGCGGGGCCAGCGGCAGTTGGTAAAAACATCGGGGCGAGATAATCTCGCCCCGATGTTTTTCCTTCACGCTGTGGGCAGCGCGCTCTGGATAAAGTTCGCCAGATCCGCTTTCAACTTTGCCCGCGACGGCAGATGCACATACATCATGTGTCCCGCCTCGTAGTAGCCCATGCTCACATTCGCCTGTAATTCGGCCGGCAAGCCCAGATGGTTGAAGGTGTACGCCGTGGCGAAATACGGCGTCGCCAGATCGAAGTAGCCGTTGGCGACAAATACCTTCAGGTGTGGATTCAGCGTCATCGCCTTGCGCAGCGTCTCCGCCACTTCCACGTAGCGATTCTCGTGTTCCTCAAACTTCCATTGGGCATTGGCCTTGAAACTCAGAATCTCATACGGTAGATCACTCTCGAATTTCAGATCGCCGCGCACGTAGTCATAGAAGGCGGCGGTGTACGGTCCGGCGATGTTGCTGTAACTGGGATCGTTCTCCGGCATCTCGCCGCCCGCGTCACGATCGACGCCCGTAAAGCGGCTGTCCAACCGCCCGATCGTTTTTCTTTGCCCTCGCAGCAGTTCTTTCGTGAAGCGCATAATCTCGATGCGCAGGTTGACGCGATCGAGATAGTCCTCAGACAGGCTCGTAAACTTCGAGAGTTGATCGATGGTGTAGATCCGGGCTTTGGCTGATAACGTCGCGCCACGCATCAGCGCCGTCGTATAGTAGGCGGCGGCAAACTCTTCCACCTCGTTCAGCAGCTTGCGCAAATCCTTTTGATAGCGGCCCTTCAAGCGATTGTGATACCACGCTGTGGCCGCATACGTGGGCAGATACAGAACGTACGGCAGATCGTTGCCGGGATGCGCGTCGACTGTGCCAAAATCCAGAATCGACGACACCAGCATGATGCCGTTGAGGTATAGCCCGTGGCGTTCCTGCAAATAGCCCGATAAGCCCGCGGCCCGCGTCGTGCCGTAACTCTCGCCAATCAGGAACTTGGGCGACAGCCAGCGCCGATAGCGCGTGGTGTACAACCGGATGAAGTCGCCCACGGATTCGATGTCTTTCTTGAAGGTGTGAAACTCTTTCGCTTTCTCGCCCGCGACCGGGCGGCTGTAACCGGTGCTCACCGGATCGATGAAGACCAGATCGGTTACGTCCAACAGCGAAGCGTCGTTGTCGGTCAGCTGATAGGGCGGCTGCGGCAGATTGCCCATCTCGTCCAGCTGCACGCGACGCGGTCCCAGCGCGCCCAGATGCAGCCATACCGACGACGATCCCGGCCCGCCGTTGAACGAGAATGTGATGGGGCGTTTGGCCGCGGCCTCAGCCGCGTCGTCCACATCGGTGCGCGTGTAAGCGATGAAGAACACCGACGCTTTGGCCTTCTCACCTTCGGCCTCGCCGGCTTTGTCGCCGGTCTTCTCCGCCTCTTCTTTCAGCACGAGCGTGCCGGTGATGACTTTGTACGCGATCGTTTGATCGCCAATCATGATCTGGTGCTGCGTCTCGACGAGTTGATCTTTCGGTTCGGGTTTTGCGGGTTCAGCCGCTTTTTCTTTGGATGCTTCTGTCTGATCGGCCATGAGTGCTCCTTGCGGTGTAGGACTGAAGTTAATTATAGGGATTTTCGGTGGTTCGGCCAACCCGTTCGGTGATCGTCGCCCGGCGTCACTCCTTAAACATCGCCGCAACGCGCACACTCTCGATCGGGTACTGGCCTACCGCCGCTTCGTCGGACAGCACGCAGCCGCGATAGCCTGCCGCCAGCGCGTCGTACAGCTGGCAGACCTCGGCGCGAGTGGGTGTGGCGTGAACCGTCATGTGCTCCAACACTTGCCCCGCCATCAGCACGGGCACGGGCAAATCGCGCACCTGCATCGTGATTTGATACACGGCTTCGGCCATGCCGCGCAGACCCAACTCCGCGCCCAGATCGCCGCGACATACCCACAGTTCATCGGCGCTGGCCGCGATGGCCGCGCCTTCGTCCATGGCCGGTTGTCGCTCCAACTTCGCGATCAGGTACGCCCGGCCGATCAGGGCGCGATAGTGCGCCATCTCGATCGCGTCTTTCACATACGAGACAGCGTACCGCACGCCCGCCATGCCCCGCGTCTGATCCACAATGGCCCGATCTTTGTCGCTGAGCGTTTCGCGCCGATAAGCCGATCGGGTGTAGGTGATGCCTTTGTGTGCCGAGATTTCCCCGCCCAACAGCACCCGCGTGGTAATCGTGGTCGGCGTGATCGATTCAACCGTCAACTTGATCTTCGCGTCATTCAACACGATCTCGCCGCCAACGGCGGCGGCGGCGAAAAAATCGGGGTGCGGTACGGGCAGCTGATCCGATCGGGTGGCCGAGTCCCCCAGGCTGAGGTGAATGGTTTGGCCCGTGGCTAAGGTGATCGGCTCAAATTTACCTAAGCGCCATTTGCTCCCCTGTAAATCGAGCACCAACGGTGTGCCGGCGGGCAGGTGTGCCGCAAGTCGATCGAGCCAATCGCGAAGTTGATCCAGCGTGAGGTGCGATGTGTTCAGCCGAAAGGCCGTCGCACCGGCGTCAATCATCGCCTGCCAGATAGCGGGTGTCTGGCTGGCCGGGCCTAACGTGGCGATAACGTGGTAGCGGGTGTCGGACATGGGCCAAGTATAGCGCAAAACAAGACCTCCGAGGCACCCGCCTCGGAGGTTGAGTGATAGAAGATGGCCGCGCGCTCTACTGCGGCTGGCTCGGATCAAGCCCAAGCGGATCGATCAATGGATCGCCGCCCAGCGGTGAGCCGGCGCGCGTTTCGAGTTTGAGTTCGTGGACGATAGCGGGCTTCTCGTAAGTCTGGCTGGCTACGTCGGTAACTTCGGGTTGGATGATCGTTGTGCTAGACATGGTGCTCCCTGGTTGAATAGTGAGTAACGAGTGATGCGCTTCGTCATTCATCGGTTTATCCGTTGCCTATTCGTTGCCCTCCTTCGCCCGATCACCAGCGCACCTAACGCCGCAATCGCCGCCCCCACTGCGCCGATGACGCTCGGTGACGCAGCGGTTGTCGCCGTCAGATCGCGCAGCGTGATCGCGGTGGGGTCTGCGATCTGGGCCTCCCATGCGCCGATTTCACACATTTTGGTTGTCTGGCTGTTTCTGGTGCCCGGGCGCACTTCACCACGCTGGTCGGTAGTGAAAGTCGTTCCACAGCCGTTGGCGCCTTCTGGAATTTTCTCCAGCGCCACGCTGCCATTGTCCAGGGCATGTGTCCAGGTAGGGCCGCCGTTATTCGCCAGCGGGAGCAGTTTCAGGCTGTCGGGTAAGACATCCCACTGGTCGCCTGCGGCATTATTGGGGTCAAAGCCGCAACTCTCACCGCTTTCGATGTTGTAGCCGCCCGAACTGAGGGACATGGCGCAGTCATTCTCGACAACCGGGCCAAGCGTGTTGCTTACCACGATGCTGTTGCTGATTGTGGCCGCTCCGTGAATGCCGCCGCCCTCGGAAGAGTAATCACCAAAGGCATTGTTGTTGGCGATGGTGCTGTGGGTCAGCGTCAATGAGCCGGAGTAGTTGCTGATGCCGCCGCCACGGGCCGTACTGTAGGTCGTGCTGGCGAGGGCGGTGTTGCCGGAGATCGTGCTGTTCTGTACCAGCAGCGTGCCGCCGTAATTGACCATACCGCCGCCGTTGGCCGACCCTTCTGTGCTGTTGTTGGCGGCGTTGCCGCTGAGGGTGCTGTTGGTCACCGTTGTGTCACCGCCGTTAGCGTTGGCGATGCCGCCGCCGGACGAGGCGGTGTTGCCACTGAGGGTGCTATTGTTCACCGTCAGCGTGTTGGAATTGTAGATGCCGCCGCCTTCTCGGTAGGCCGTATTCCCGCTGAGCGTGCTGTTCTCAACTGTCGTGCTGCCGCCACGGACGTTGTAGATGCCGCCGCCGTCGCCGTAATTGGCCGTGTTCCC
>JAUQXD010000153.1 GCA_030834835.1 Thermoflexales bacterium
ACTAATCGCCACGCCGGAATCGTCGATATGGAATGTGAAAGATTGTGAACCTGCTCTGGCTGGTGGCACAAGATACCAGCCAACCGGCTTTGGAAATCCAGCGGTGACTCCCCCCACTTCACGCCCGGCCAGGGCACCCAGTTCAATAATGTCGTAACGGTTGCCTAGATTATCCATCACGTAGACATTCTTGTTCCCGACGTCAGATGGCTTATACGCCGCCGGGTAATGGGCCCCTTTGGCCTCAAATATCCATTGCGCATTGAACTGCAAGTTCCCATCAGGCCGGACGGTGACGCTCACAATGCATAACGTCACCGGTTGTGGGCCGTTTTCTACTGTATCAGGAGTACCATCAAGATTCCGGGTCAGGGTGCGTTCGCCCAGAAAGATTTGAGTCGTACAGCGCCCATCTTGTGGATAGGTACCAGGTTGAAAACTTGCCGTGCCGGGGACAGGCGTGTTTGTGCTGGCAGGGCGCGTGCGAGTTGGCGCTGGCCTGGTTCGGGTTGGCGTTGCTGTAGGGGTCGCTGTCGAAGTCGGTGTCGGCGTTGCTGTGCGTGTATTCGTAGCGGTACTGGTCGGTGTGTGAGTCGGCGTTACCGTTGGCGAACTTGTCGAGGTCGGTGTGACGCCTGGCGCTGACGTTGATGTAGGTGCCATAGTCACCGCAGCGACTGGCGTGGGTGACACCGTGCATGTCGCCATAGTCACCGCAGCCATCAATAAGACTGCGATTAACCCAATAAAGGAAAGATTCTGGCGTAGCTGAATATGAGTCAAGATTTACCTCGCCAGATAGTGGCGGTCAAACCTACGGAATAATCACAAACGCATCCGGCAATTGCTGCACCACGTTGATGATGGGCCCCAGCGCGCTGCGGAGTTGGGCCACCACCGGCCCCAGCCCTTTGGCGGCCAGCGGAATGCTGATGGGCTGGTCAAAGGCCACCCGGATGCTGTTGCTGACAGGCACGTTCAGTTCCAGATGCACGGGCAGCGAGGTGCCCGCCGGCAGCGCCAGGCTGACGTTGCCGTTAATGCTACCGAATTGCCCCAGCGAGAAAGTGGCATGGGCATTGATGGGCACGGGCGCCTGCGTCACGACCGTCGTGTCCTGGCTCAACGGCAGATCGAAGCGCACCGGCACCTGCTGGTCGATCTTGATGGTATCGACAATGGTGGCCGCCCCCAACCCTTGAAAGGCCGAATCGAGTTGGCCCAGGATGCTGGCCAGCGTCAATTTGATCGCGCCCACCTGATTGATCAGGATGACGACCACGACGATCAACACCAGGTTGATGATCATCGAAACGAACAGGCTGATCGATTTAAGCGCTTCCCAGACCCGGCGCGGGAAGATGCGGCGCGGCCGGGGATGTTCATGGAAGGCCACCCGGCTGCCCGGAATGACGGCGACGGGCTGCGGCGAGGGTGTCGGCGTTGAGGTGGGTTGCTCGACGGGCGATAGTGACATCGGGTTCTCCTGGGAAACGACAAAATGCGCGCCCGGTTGGGACGCGCCTTGATCTTAGCATCGACTGATTGAGAAAGCAATTTGAATCGAGTTGGAAATCCGTCTATTACTCACCTTATGCAGCCAACGCTCCTTCGACTGCGCGGCGGCCCGCCGCTCCGCTCTGGATGCGTTGTATTACTTCCAGCGGGTCAGAATCACCTCGCGCTGAAAGAGTTTCACGGACAATGCCACCATGCCCACGTTGACGACGAACAGGACCAGGCTGAAAACCAGCATGGTGCTGACGTCGAGCGTGATAAAGCCGATGATGCGCCCGAAGAGCAGCGCCATGACGGGCACGATCAACACGGCGCTGATCTGCTCGGCCGCGCGCGGGTCGTTGACGCGCGACGAGATGGCGACCGCCGTGGTCACCGACAGCACGCACAGCAGCGGCGCAGCCACGAACAGCCCCACCAGCCACAACGGATCGGCGATGATGGCGTAGACCCGGTCGCTTACGGCCATCAGCCGCGCCCCCACCATGAAGATACCAAACGACAGCCACGTAGCCGCGATGGCGGGAATGACGGACGCCAGCCCCTTGCCCAGGATGATCTCTGTGGTCGAGGTGGGCGTCGCCAGCAGCGGCTCCAGCGAGCGCGTGGCCTTCTCGCCCACGATGCTGTAGGCGGCGATCGTCACCGGGATCATCACCGGGATGATGAGGAACAGCGCCATAAACGAGCCGACCAGGTAGCCCTGCATGCACTCGCTCGGGTTCAGACCCTGGGCCTCGCAGGCCGCGATCACTGCTGGCGGGGCGTCGTTCATTTCCTTCGGATCAACCTGCCGCATCAGGGCCAGTTGCAACAGCAAAATGACGACGAACAGCACCGGCATCAGCCCCACGGTGAACAACACCATCTTGTTCTTGAAGACCTCGGCCCATTCTTTGTCGATAATGGTTCGAATTCGCATGGTAACCTCTACTGATGGTTGATCAACGACAGGTACACGTCTTCCAGCGAGTGCCGCACTTCGCTGACGAACTGCACTTCGGCCCCGGCTTCGACCAGCGCCCGGACGACGATGGGATTGGCGGTTTCGGGATCGTCGAGAGCGAGGATCAATCGGCTGTCTTCGACCTCGACGTTTTTTACTCCCGCCAACGCCCGCACCCGATCGGCCATCGCCGCCTCAACGTGCTTCAATCGAAATTCAACCGTGCGGCCAAACAGCGCGTTGCGCAGGCGGCCCGGCGAATCGACCTTGATCAGGCGCTGCTTGAAGACACCCACCCGGTCGCACAGCCGATCGGCTTCATCCAGGTTGTGGGTGCAGAGAAAGATCGTGCGCCCTTCGGTCTTCAGGTCCTCAATGAACTCCCGCACCAGTTTGGCCGCTTCGGGATCCAATCCGGCGGTGGGTTCGTCCAGGAACAGGGTGGCCGGTTCGTGCAGGATGGCGCGCGCGATGGCGAGTTTTTGCTTCATGCCTTTAGAGAACGACCCGGCCGGATCGTGGCGGCGCTCCCACAGCCCCAGCAGGCGCAGATATTTCTCGACCTGACCGGGCACGTCGCGCACACCGTACAGTCGCGCATAAATGGTCAGGTTCTTCTCGGCGCTCAGCCGATCGTACATGCCGGGCTGTTCGGTGAGAATACCGATCGAGCCGCGGATGGCCGTATCGTCTTTGCCGACTTCCAGATTGTTCACCCACGCTCGACCGGCCGTCGGCCCGATCAACGCGCTCAGCATGCGCACCGTCGTCGTCTTGCCCGCGCCGTTGGGGCCGAGAAAGCCGAAGACTTCGCCCTGCTGGATGTCCAGCGATAGATTGTCGACGGCCAGCACCTTACCGGTGCGTTTGTCGCCGTCGAATGTTTTGGAAAGACCTTCAGTTCGGATCATGGTCAACCTCGTTTAATGTTGCTTCACCCAACTCGCAATGTCGTCGATGACGGCCCGCGCCACGCTGCCCGCCGTCTGATATTCTTGCGGCGTGCTCTGGCCCGTGCCGGTCATGAACAGGTGATTCAGATCGGCGTAGGATTTGAACTGACCATCACTCCGGCTGGACAGCGCAGCCTGCCAGTTCTTGAAGTCTTGCATCGTCACCTGATAATCTCGTTCGCCCTGCAAGATCAACATCGGCTTCGCGATCGACTTTGCCAGGTCGGCGGGTCGATAGTCTTTCAGATCGATCCAGTAGGCGGCTGGCGCACCCAAAATCGCCGGTTTGGATTCATCGCCGGGCTGCAAGTCTTTAATCGCCTGGACTTGCGCCGGCAGTTCCGCCAGCGTCGAGGGCGGCACGGCGTTTTTGTCCAGCGACGCGATGTACCGATACTGTTCCAGCATCACGTCTTCCAGCGGCCGCGTCAACCCGGCGAGGATAATCAAGCCCGCAATGTCGGCCTGGGTTTGCCCGATCCGCGGCGCCAGGTAGCCGCCCAGGCTGTGACCCAACACGAAGACGCGCTGTGGATCGATGTCGGGTGTCTGGCGCAATAACTCGACCGCCAGCGCGGCATCATCCACGGTTTCTTCTTTGACCGTGAACACCGTCATCGCCGCCACTTGCTCGCCGTACACTCTGGTGCGCTTGTCGTAGCGCAGCACGGCGATGCCCTGCGAGGCCAATCCCCAGGCCAGATCTTTGAACGGCCTGTTCGGGCCGATGGTTTCATCGCGGTCGTTGGGGCCAGAACCGTGCACCAGCACGATCGCGGCGAACGACCCGCTCCCCTTCGGCAGGGTCAACGTGCCCGGCAACTGCCACTCGCCCGCGCCGATGGTGACCTCTTTTTCGTCAAACTTCGATTGATCGACGTAAGCCGGTACCGTGTAAGGCACAGGTCGGGCGTCCTCAGCCGGCACGAATTGCAGGCCGCCGATCTGGCCGCTGGTGGTATCGACGCTGACGCGGAAGCCCAGCGCGCCTTTTTCAAACTTTACCGAGATCAGAATCACGTCGTACGGGTCTTTGCGCGCGACGAACTTTGTGCCGGTCTGGCTCTGGTACGCCCCGAATTGTTGATTGACGCCGTCCCAGGCTTGCTTCAACTTGTCCTGCGGCAGGGCCGTCTTCATGGCGGCATTAAAACTGGCGATCATGCCCGCGTAATCCTGCTGGACGAATTGGCTCAGCAGTTTTTCGGCCGCCGCGATCGAGGCCGGCACGGATTCAGGCGTCGGGGCCGACGCTGTCGGAGCCGCCACAGTCGGAGCGACCGTAGAGGTCGGAACCGGCGCGGCCGGGGCGGGCGCACACGCCGCGACCAACGAAAGAATCATACACATAAAGACCACTTGCTTCATTACCTTCAACATTCTACTCTGTACCTTTCCTTGATTTGCGCCGCCAATCTTTGAGTGACCGATCGACCGACGCGGTGATTTCTTCAGGTGCATACCCCAGACTCAACGCTTCCAGAACAGCCTGATCGACCAGCGCCTGCAGCGCAGCACGTCGATGCCGGCGCAAGTGCGGCTGATTCGCCTGGCGCGCGATGTAGGTGCCGCGCCCCTGCTGCGCCGAGATGACGCCGTCTTGATCGAGCAAGTCGTAGGCCCGCGCCACGGTGTTGGTGTGTATGTGCAAGGCCGCGGCCAGGGCGCGCACAGTGGGCAGCTGATCGCCCGGCTTCAATTGGCCGGCGGCGACCTGCTGTTTGACCTGCTGAATCAGTTGAGCGTAGATGGGCGTGCGGCTGCGCGGGTCGAGTTTGAGGTCCATAAAATTGTCCTAATTCACATGTGACAATTGTAGGACTGATTTGAAGGGTGTCAATCGGCCAAAAGGCGGAGAATGCGGCGCGGCGTTGGGCCGAGAAAACAACACGGGACTCGATCAGCGATCGAGTCCCGTGGCTGGCGTAAAACTGCGCGGCGCGAGAACGTGCGGCTACTTGTTGATGTGGTTTAAGTAAGCCTCAATCATCAACACGTTCGGCCCGGCCTTCTTAATCACGTCCAGATTGGTGCTGGCCGTGGCGATCTCTTCCACCTGTTCGTTGACGAACCACTGCAAAAAGTTCTGCGCCGCGTAGTTCTTCTCGGCAATCGCCAGCGTCATCAGATCGTTGATCTGGGCGGTGGTGCGCTCTTCCGCATCCAGCGCCAGCCGGGCGGCGGCCTCGGCCGAGGCAAAGGTATTCTGCACGGCGGGGATGGCGGGAATCTCCACCTTGCCGCCCGTGTCCAGAATGAACTCCACAAACTTCATGGCGTGCTCGCGCTCTTCCTCGGCCTGCTTGTAGAACAACTTCGCCAGGCCCTTCAAACTCTCGCCGTCGAACCACGCCGCGATGGCGACGTACTGATTGGAGTTGGCGAGTTCGTGCCCGATCTGGGCGTTGAATTCGGCGTTGATCTTACTGCTGATTAACATGGACTTGTCTCCTGAAAGTAGTAGTAACCCACCCGCGCGGGATGACTGAACATTCACTCAGACATCTTTGCGCGCGTGGCGTGTATACGCCACGTAGTTCATCAAAGATTATAACCCGTCAGCGGCAAATGGTAAACGCTTTCGGCGTCGGGCTGGCAACTCTCAATTTGCCGGAGGAGTTATTCCTTCCCTTGACAACGCACCAGCAGCGGAATGAAAACCTGAGTGGCGTAGGGCAAGTTGCCAACTTGCCCCACATTTTCAGGGGAGTAAGCACGCCCACGTGCGCGCAGAGCGGCGCGCAAACCAGCGTCTGGCAGGTGGGGTCACATCGCCTGCCGGGTCAGAGGTTCCTCAGTCGCGGACGCCCGGCGGCCCACCTCAGCCCTGTGGGCTGAGGACATGGGCAAAGAACGCTCCTTCGGAACACTTGCACCCACTGCGTGCAGTGCGGTGTGACACCTGGCGGGATGGCACGCTGAGAATTGCGGTGAAAAGACGCAAGGTTGTCAGCCACGCCGCAAAATCGGCTATAATTGCGCCAACATCGTGAAGAGCTTATCGAGGTGAGGGCATGCTGAAAATCAAGAACGCTAAGAAAACGGTGCGGTTGAATACGCGCTATCCCAACGATGTCCGCATGGCGCTGGAGATGGATCAGGGCTATCCGATGACGACGACGCAGGACGTGACGCTGGAGCAAATGGCGGCCGAAGAAAAATACACCGTGCATCAGGTCATCGATAAACTGATCGAACTGCGCCCGGCTTCGCGCACCGCTGTGCGGCCCGCGCCGCCGTCCGCGTAAGGCGGTTGAATGCTGGGCGATGTGGTGGTGCAGCGCCCGCGCGCCGGCTGGCTGCGCTTCCACGCGCCGCGCGAGATCGTGACGGCGACCTCGCTGGCTCAGGTGGCGGGGCAACTGCGGCACGTTGAAACGCTCGTTCAATCACGCGGCTGGACTGCGGCGGGCTTTCTGGCCTACGAGGCCGCTCCCGCGTTTGACAGCGCGCATCGCGTGACAGCGCCCACGTCAACCGATTTGCCGTTGCTGTGGTTCGGTCTTTACGATCAGGCCGAGCCGTTCGAGCCGCCAACGGATCACGATCGCCCCGATCACGATCGGGCCGCGTACTCGATCGGGTCGTGGGCGCCCACCGTCACGTGGCCCGAATACGAGCGCGCCATCCACACCATCAAACAGCATATCGCCGACGGCGAAACCTATCAGGTCAATTACACCTACCGGCTGCGCGCGCCTTTTCAGGGCGAGGCGTGGCCGTTCTTTTTAAGTCTGGCCAGCAAACAGCCGGTGGGTTACGCGGCCTACGTCGATCTGGGCACGCACGTCATTTGCTCGGCCTCGCCGGAATTGTTCTTTCAATTGTCGGGCCGCACGCTGACCTCGAAGCCGATGAAGGGCACGGCGGCGCGCGGCCGAACGCTGACTGAAGATCGCGCGCAGGCCGACTGGCTGCACCACTCCGAGAAGAACCGCGCCGAGAACGTGATGATCGTCGATATGATCCGCAACGATCTGGGCCGCATCGCAGAGATCGGTTCGGTAAGCGTGCCGCGCCTGTTTGAAGTGGAACGCTACCCGACCGTGCTGCAAATGACTTCGACGGTCACGGCGCAGCTCGCTGCGGCGCAGACCGATGCGTCGCTGAGCGAGATCATGACGGCGCTGTTTCCGTGCGCGTCGATTACGGGCGCGCCCAAAGTCCGCACCATGCACATCATCTCCGATCTGGAGACGACGCCGCGCGGCGTATATACCGGCTGCATCGGCTACTTCACGCCGCAGCGCGAGGCGCAATTCAACGTGGCGATCCGTACCGTGACGATCGATCGTGAGACGGGGCAGGCCGAGTACGGCGTGGGCGGCGGCATCGTCTGGGACTCGGACGCGGCCGACGAATTTCGCGAGTGCGAGATCAAGACACGGGTGTTAGTGCAGCCGGCGCGCCCGTTCGATTTGATCGAGTCGATTCTGTGGACACCGGACGAAAAGTATTTCCTGTTGGAGCGTCATCTGGCGCGACTGGCAGAGTCGGCGGAATACTTCACCCTCCCGATTGATCTGCCGGCCCTTCGCGATCAACTTGCGGACTTGAGTGCGACGTTGACACCGGCCGCGCATAAAGTTCGCGTAAGCGTGACACAGCGCGGGCGAGTGTCGATCGTGGCGACGCCCTTGAGCGAGATTCCGCTGCCGTCGATCATGCAGGTGAAGTTGGCTGCGCAGCCGATCGATTCCGGCAACGTTTTCCTGTATCACAAGACCACTCGCCGCGATGTGTATGAGGCGGCCCGCGCGGCCCAACCTGAATGTGACGATGTGATTCTGTGGAACGAGCGCGGCGAGATCACCGAATCGACCATCGCCAACGTGGTTGGCGAGTTGAACGGCCAGCGCTACACGCCGCCCATTGACTGCGGTCTGCTGCCCGGCACGTTCCGCGCCGATCTGATCGAGCGTGGTCTCATTCACGAGCGTGTTATCTTAAAGGAAGAACTCTTCGCCGCTACTCACGTGTGGTTGATCAACTCGGTGCGCGGCTGGTTGGAAGCACAATTAACAATGAACAATGAACAATGATCAATGACCAATGAAAAAGGCTGGCGCCTGGTGGATGACACGCTCCAACTTCCAATCTCTAACTTCCAACATCCAACATCCAACTTCCAACTTCCAAAGGCGATGCTCATGATTAAGGAAATACCGTTCTGGTGGGCCACTGCGCCCGAATTGCCGGGTTACGCTGATAAGCCATTGCCCCAACGCGCCGATGTGGTCGTCATCGGCAGCGGCTACACGGGGCTGTCGGCGGCGCGCAGTCTGGCGCAGCGCGGCGTTAACGTCGTGGTGCTGGAAAAAGAGACGATCGGCTGGGGGGCGAGTTCGCGCAACGGCGGGCAGGTGTTGACGGGCCTGGCCGTTGGCCCCGAAGCGCTGATCAAACAGGTGGGCGTGGGGCGCGCGAGGGAGATGCACGCCGCGTCGCTGCGGGGACTGGACTTCATTGAAGAGTTGATTCGCGCCGAGCAAATCGATTGCGACTTTCAGCGCGTGGGCCATATCGAGGCGGCCTGTAAACCGGCGCATTTTGCACACTTTCAGCACGCGCAAGAGTTGTTGGCGCGCGAGTTTAACCATCCGATTCGGCTGCTGGATCGATCGCAGCAGCGTGACGAGTTGGGCACGAACTATTATCACGGTGTGTTGATCGACGAGCGCAGCGCGGGTGTGCAGCCGGCCAAATATGTGCGCGGCCTGGCGCGGGCCGCCGAACGCGCGGGCGCACAACTGCACGAAAAAACGCCGGCCCTTGCCATCGAACGAAGCGCAGCCGGCTGGCGGGTCTTTACGCCGCGCGGGCCGATCGGGGCGAACGAGGTCTTGATCGCGACGAACGGTTATACCGATGCGGCTGCACCTGCGCTGCGAAAACGTATCATCCCCGTCGGATCGTACCTCATCGCCACTGAGCCGCTGCCCGCCGAAGTGGCCGCGAAGATTTTGCCGCGCCGCCGCATGGTGTACGACTCCAAGAATTTTCTGGCCTACTTCCGCCTGTCCAGCGACAATCGCCTGGTGTTTGGCGGGCGCGCGGAGTATAAAGTGTCGTCGCCGCAGACAACGCGTCGCAGCGTGAGTATTCTGCGGCGCGGCATGATCGAGATTTTCCCGGAACTGGCGAACACGCCGATTGAGTATTCGTGGAGCGGCAACGTGTGCTTCACGTTCGATCGCCTGCCGCGGATCGGGCGGATGAACGGCCTGCATTACGCGCTGGCCTATGCGGGACACGGTGTGTCGCTGGCGACGTACCTCGGGGCGCAGGCGGCGGACTTCATCAGTGGCACAGGCGGGCAGACGCCCTTTGCCGATCGACCCTTTGATCCAATTCCGCTCTACAACGGCACGCCGTGGTTCATGCCGCTGGGCGCGCTGTGGTATAAGCTGTTGGATGTGGTGGGATAGTCGAGTGGTCACCTTGTCCCCTCTTCACCGCGCCACCCTGTCCGTCTTCATCGTTGTCCTGTCCGCGCTGTTGACAGCCTCGCAGGTGATCCGCGCTGTCGCGCCAACGGGCGATGTGCCTTACGAACCATTGCCGGTCGATGTGATCATCGAGACGGTCGTGCCCAACGCCAATCAGCTGGTGGCCATGGCCTTTACGCCGGACGGCCGTTTGCTGTACACGGAAAAAACCGGCGCGCTGCGGGTAGTGGTGAATGACGTGCTGCAGCCCGGCCCGGCCTATGTCTTTCCCAGCCTGGACACGCAGGGCGAACGCGGCCTGTTGGGTATCGCGGTTGATCCGGCGTTCACGCTGAACAATCGGGTCTGGGTGTATCTGACGCGCGATCGCGGCAGCGCCATACCACGCTATGAGAATCGCGTGGTGACGTTTGTGCTGCCCGCTGATAACGGCGTGACCGAGACGAAGAGCGCCAAAAGTTTTCCGATCGATTTCTACAACACCATTCACAATGGCGGCAACTTGCATTTTGGATCGGATGGCAAGTTATATGTGAGTGTGGGCAACAACAACGAAGGCAATCAGGACGATGATCCAGCGCAGGATTTAAGTTCACCGTTAGGTAAGATTCATCGCTTCACACCGAATGTTCCGCTGAGAATACCGGACGACAACCCTTTGGGCTACAACAGCATCTATGCTTACGGTCTGCGCAATTCGTTCGATTTTGAGTTCGATCCCATCAGCGGCGCGTTGTTTGCGACTGAAAACGGCGAAGCGTGCGATGATGAAATCAACCGGGTCTTGCCCGGCTACAACTATGGCTGGCGGCCGTTCTATCCGCCGCCGCCGTGCGATGATTACGACGGCGCCGATCCGGCTTACAACACCATTCAGCCGCTGTATTTCTGGACAACCTCGCTCGCGCCGACCGGCCTCGCGTTTTACACGAGCGATCTGATCCCGGAATGGAAAAACGATCTGTTCATGTGCAGCTACAAGGACGCGACGACGGCGATTCATCACTTCAAGTTGAACGCGGCGCGCACGGCGGTTGTGTCGCATACGATTCTCAGCGACACGCTCAACCACCAGCCGCTGACGTGTCGCACCGATCTGTTGACCGGCCCGGAAGGCGCGCTCTACTATTCGGAAGGCGGCGGCTACCTGGAAAATAACGGCCCGCTCAAGCGATTGGTGCGCCGCACCTCGATCGTCGAAAGTGCGGCACGGGTGTTGACCGGGCGCGTCGTGGCCGGGGGGCAGGCGGAAGTCGCCATCCAGTTGCGGCATCGCGGGACGAATAGCAATTCGTTCACGGTGTCCATCGACGCCTCCGATCAGGCGGAGATCATCGACGCGCAGACGACGCGGGGCGGGGTCTTCCCGACTTCGCCCCACTCGCTGCTGTGGTCCGGCACGGTTAATGGCACGGAGACGGTCGTCGCCACGTATACGCTGCAAATTGCTGCCGCGCCCACCACAACGTATCTGCTTGCCAATGCCATCCAGATCGATGCGCCCGGCGCGACTTCGCTTACATTGACGCCGATCCTCATCGTGAATGGCCTGGCCGTGTACTTGCCGATCGTGCGACGGTAGGGGTGCGCCGATGTTCGGCTCTTCGACCGCGTCCGCAGCAATTCTCATTTTGCCTGGTGTCATTCCGAGCGGGGCGAGGAACACATGCGGTGCAGTGCTCCCGTCTCTCGCGCGGCAGGTGGCGTGGCTGGCTGGGCCAGAGATTCCTCGTCGCACACAACGCTCCTCGGAATGACACATTGAGAATTGCTGCCGCGTCCGCGCGGTCGGCCGGCGTGACGATCTTTATCCCGTGCTATAATCGCGACGCGCGAAATGCGTGCAACAGCGTTGCGCAATCATATTCAAAGAGGAGACCACCACCATGGACAAGATTTCAATCGACAACGGTAAATTGATCGTGCCCGACAATCCCGTCGTGCCGTTCATCGAAGGCGACGGCACCGGCCCGGACATCTGGCGGGCCAGCGTCCGCGTGATGGACGCCGCCGTAGCGAAGGCGTATAAAGGCGCGCGCAAGATCGAATGGAAGGAAGTGCTGGCCGGTGAGAAGGCGTTCAACACCGTCAACAACTGGCTGCCCGATGAAACCGTCGACGCCTTCCGCGAATATCTCGTGGGCATCAAAGGGCCGTTGACCACCCCGATCGGCGGCGGCATCCGATCGCTCAACGTCGCCCTGCGGCAGATGCTCGATCTGTACGTCTGCCTGCGCCCGGTGCGCTGGTTCAAAGGCGTGCCGTCGCCCGTGAAGCATCCTGAGAAGATCGATATGGTGATCTTCCGCGAGAACACCGAGGACATTTACGCGGGCATCGAGTTCGAGCAAGGCTCGGCAGCCAATGCCAAATTCCTGGCGATGTTCAAAGAACTGTTCCCCAGGGAATACGGCAAGATTCGCTTCCCGGACAGCACCGGCATCGGCATCAAGTCGGTGTCGCGCGAAGGCACCGAGCGGTTGATGCGATCGGCCATTCAATACGCGTTGGCGAATAAGCGCAAGAGCGTGACCATCGTCCACAAAGGTAACATCATGAAGTATACGGAAGGCGCGTTCCGCAACTGGGGCTATGCGCTGGCCGAAGGCGAATTCGCCGCGCAGACCTACACGTGGGATCAGTGGGAACGCACCAAGAAGACGAAGGGTGAGAAGGCCGCGAACGACGAGCAAAAGGCCGAACTGGCGTCAGGCAAGATTCTGGTCAAAGACGCCATTGCCGACATCACGCTGCAGCAAGTGCTGACCCGTCCCGACGAATTCGACGTGATCGCCACGATGAACCTCAACGGCGACTACCTGTCGGATGCGCTGGCCGCGCAGGTGGGCGGCATCGGTATTGCGCCGGGCGGCAATATCAACTACGTGAGCGGCCACGCGATCTTTGAAGCCACGCACGGCACCGCGCCCAAGTACACGAATCTCGATAAGGTTAATCCGGGGTCGGTCGTTCTATCGGGCGAGATGATGTTCCGTTACATGGGCTGGCTCGAAGCCGCCGATCTGATCATCAAGGGCATGGACGGCGCGATCGGCAGCAAGACCGTGACCTATGACTTTGCGCGACAAATGGACAGCGCGACCGAAGTGAAGTGCAGCGAATTCGGCGATGCGGTGATTAAGCACATGTAGGTGTTGGTAAGTTGGTAGATTGGTAAATTAGGAAGCGCCCGATCGGTTGAAAAATCGATCGGGTGCTTTGATTGTCGTGTCAGGTTTAGAGCGAGGCGCTTCACGCCTAAGCTCGTTTGGAGCGCATGGCTTTGATGTGTTTCAAACTGGCATCGTTCGCGAAACGCTGGTAATCGGCCGACCCAAGCGCGACCAGCGCCACTCGACCGTGCTCGTCATGATGGATACCCCAACCATAGCGCTTGCCCAGGGCCGAGGCGCGCAAGCACGGTTGATCTTGCGCCAGGAACCTGGCGCGCTCGGCGGGCCAGCGGTCTTTCGGAATCTCCTTGTGGCGCGCGTACGTCTCAAAGATAATGTCTTCGCTGGTATATCGGTAGGGATGCCTGGCGATCAGTTCATACTCAAGCACCGCTTTTGTTCTCCGTTCGCCTGCAGCCCGTGGAACTTCAGCGCGGGTGACCGGACAGTCATCAGCGACTTCGATGAAGACATTGTAGTAGTTCAGGCCCATCGTGGCTATTGCTCCAGCAGCTGCTTGATCTGGCCCAGTGTCATCTCCCAATTCCTTCCAGTCTGGTCGGCGGCGGCCTGAGTGGGATTGTTATCCTGCGTGACCGTGAGCGTGGTTCGACCGTCTGCCTCTGAATTCAGTTGATAGGTAATGGTGCTGTAGTTCTCCGGTTTGTCCTCAAGCCCGCTTAGCGCGCTGTAAAAACTGGTCTTCAATAGCTTCGCCGGTGAAATCTCCAGGATAACGCCTTTGTCCTCAAAGGGTTGGCCTTCCCATTGACCTTTGTAGACAAGCGAGCTGCCTGGTTGCCAGTTCGATACGGCCTCCGCGCCGAACATGTACTGCTTGATGATCTCGGGCGTGGTTAATGCCTCCCAGACCCTGGCCGACGCGGCGTTGATGGTGGTGCGCCTGGTGATTGAAAATGATGTGGTCATGGTGTCTCTCCTGTGCGGGTATAATAGCATTCACCATGCCAGAAGGCTTGCAAAAATCCGCAAATAATTTCAAAGAGAGGTCAGGAAAGCACAAAGGCATCCTTGACCCGATCAACGCCGCCAGGCAGTTTCAACTGAATCGGTATCTACCCTCTGCGGGTCTGGCGCCGTTCGTCGAGCACTACTGGATCATCCATTGGGATTTGCGCGGTCAGCCGCCCTACGTCTCCCAGGTTTTACCTTACCCCAGCGTCAATGTTGCCTTCTCGGCTGATCGGGTCTGGATCACGGGCGTGGCCACCGGCATGTATGAATATACAGTGGAAGGTGTCGGGCTAATCGTCGGGGCGATGTTCAAACCCGGCGGCTTCTATGCCTTCTGGCAGCGCCCCATCGCAACGCTGACGGACAAAACACTTGAGGCGATCAAGGTCTTTCCCGGCGCGACTGACGGCTTTCGCCAGGCGTTACTTGAACTGCCCGACGATACCCGGCGAGTGTCCAGAGTGGAAGAATTACTGTCCGCGCAGCACCCGACATCCGATCGGAACGTGGCCTTCATCAACTCGATCATTGAGGCCGTCGCAAGTGACCGGGATCTCCGAACGGTAGAAAGGGTTGCCCGGCAGTTCCACGTCAGCGAGCGCACCCTTCAGCACCTGTTTCAAAAATACGTCGGGGTAGGCCTGAAGTGGGTGATTATGCGCTATCGGCTCATTGACGCGGCCGAACGGGCGGCCAGACTGCCCAAACCCAATTGGGCGGCCATCGCGGCCGAGCTGGGTTACGGCGATCAGGCCCATTTCATCAATGATTTCAGAAACATGATTGGCAAGTCACCCTTGCAGTACATGCAGTCCATACATTCTTAGGGTCGCCGCTAAACGGGGGCCACATCAACTGAAGTCGGTAGCCCGTCAGTAATTCCCGTTTTGATAGCAGAGACGGCTCTCACGCCGCCGGTTTCACGGGGATGGGATCCCGCGCGGACATGGTCGAAGCGCAACGCTTGATGGACGGCGCGACCGAAGTGCAGCGAATTTGGCGATGCAATGCTCAGCCACAGGTGGATTGGTAAGTTAAGCGAGGAATCTCTGAAAGGGCAAGAGGTTCCTTGCTTTTTACACTCTAGGCAGCCAGAATAAAAACTGCTATATTTAGTGTATGGAATTCGAATGGAATCCCCGAAAAGCGGCGAGCAACTACCGCAAGCACAAGGTGTCTTTCGCCGAAGCGGCCACTGTTTTCAATGACGAATTGAGTGTGACGATTCCAGACCCGGATCACTCGGCCAGCGAAGATCGCTACATTCTCATCGGTTGGTCAAAACGGCAACGGCTGCTGATGGTTG
>JAUQXD010001417.1 GCA_030834835.1 Thermoflexales bacterium
CCTAATCTTACGCGATTCTCGGCGGGCAAGACGCGGGGCCGGTCAGTTTCTTTCGTGAAGGAACGGCGCGCCGGGGGTGATTGCAGCCGACCCGCCCAGCTGCCAAAGTTGAGCATCCGTTTTGACGGTTGGCGATCGGGTGGGTGGTAGCTGATGCCGGCGTCCGCGACCAGCTAAACCAGCATGACCAGAGATTACCCTACGGCCTATGGAACTACGCAATCTCGGCTTTGACCAATGGTTTCAAGCGAAGCAGCCAGAGCTGCAATTGCCTCACAGCCGCGTGGCGCGTGTGACTGCGGTCAACCGCGACAGCTACCTGGTCCGCAATGAGGATAGCGAGGTTCTGGCTGAGGTGACAGGCAACCTCCTCTTCTCCGCTGAGTCGAGCCTGGACTTGCCCGCCGTAGGTGATTGGGCGCTGGTGCAGTACCACAACTCTGGCACGTTGGCTATTATTCATGCCCTGTTTCCACGGAAGTCGATTTTGCGACGGAAAACACCCGGCAAGAAAATTGACTACCAGGTCATTGCGTCCAATATTGACGTGGCCTTCATTGTCCAATCCTGCGACAGTAATTTCAATGTGCGCAGGCTGGAGCGCTACCTCGTGATGGTCAACGAAGGGCAGATCGAGCCAATACTCCTGTTGACCAAGAGTGACCTGGTCAGCCCTGAGGCGTTAGAGCAAGAGATTTCAGCGGTCCGCCAGGCGAATATCCACTGCGGGATCGTGGCCCTGAGCAATAAAACCGGCTCAGGACTGGATCAAATTCGTGAGATATTGGAGACGGGCAAGACGTATTGCCTGCTGGGATCATCCGGTGTGGGCAAAACTACGCTCTTGAACCGCCTGGTAGGCGAACATCAATTCGAGGTGAACACTGTCCGCGACTATGACGGCAAGGGCAGACACACCACCACCCGCCGCCACTTGATTGTCCTTGAGCATGGCGCCATGTTAATCGACACGCCTGGCATGCAGGAACTCGGCAATATTGGCGCCAGCAGTGGGCTAGACGAAAGTTTTGCGGATATTCGGGACCTCGCCTGGGGCTGCCGTTTCGCCGATTGTACACACACCACGGAAATCGGCTGCGCGCTTCTGGCCGCGCTTGAGAGCGGAGAGTTGAGTCAGGAGCGCTATCAAAGTTATCTCAGCCTGCTCAAGGAATCTGCATACAATCAAATGTCCTACCTGGAAAAGCGCGAAAAGGATCGAAAGTTCGACACTGTAGCATGATTACCGACACGTTCACGCTCCTGCTCTCGCGCTGTGCAAGAAACTCAGGGTCGAAGCTCGCGGTTGGGCGGCGGCCTCGCGGAACAAGTCTAGGGCGAGTC
>JAUQXD010001418.1 GCA_030834835.1 Thermoflexales bacterium
CAGGATCAGCGCCAACTACATCCTTAATCTGATCTAGAAAGCAGTGGCCCAGGTTATGCCGAATCGGTTGCCAGGCATCAGCAATCGCACGGAACAGCCACGGCGTATCATTCAACAGAATCTGAATGTGCCGCTCGCCAACGGGGCCAATATAACCGCGCGATAACAAATCATGTACGAGGTCACGGATGGCCAAGAATGCCGGCAGTTGCTCCGGGGACGTCACACTAAAATCGTATTCCGTAAAGAGCTCGCCGCCTGAAGCATAGCCTTGCAAGCCAAGGTTGCCGCTGCCAACAAATAGCCGCCCGCTTTCGTGATTGACTAGTAGGATCAGCTTCGCGTGCGCTGCCCGTGGTGCAAAGATGCCGTCGAATACGTACCGCTGGTTGAGATGCCGAAGCAAACTGCCGTCTGAATGGGTCACATAGGTATCGAGGTAATGCTGGCCATCCGCCAAAATGACAATGTTGCGACAGGATTTGGCCAGTTGGGGCCGGATGGCGCGTTCGAAGAAGACTACATCGGCCCCGTAGGTTAGGATAAGAGCATGTTCCCAGTCACCACTAAGTTGTGTCGGCAATTCTAGTAGTTTCATGGCAAGGTTCCATGCTCGAGTAGATATCGGCCGTCACGAGTTAGTTTATGATCCGGCTGGCGAAGATCGCCGCATAAGCCTAACTCACAGATGGTCGTGCTCAACGCGTAGTAACGCGAGTTCATGAATTCCAATTGATTGTCGAGGCTATAGAAATGTAGTGCGTCGCCCTCCCGTTGGAAGCGAAACGTATTCTCCGGCAGTTTGGACGTGGCGATGAGTTGATGCTGCAGAATGATGTAGTCGTTGTAAAGCCAGCGAGTTATCTCGCCAATTGTGACTGGGCCGCTCTTGATCTGGCGCTGGAGCTGTTTGATAAAGCCATCGACACTGAGTCGGCTCTCATATCCCATACGCGCAATTTCCCACTCGGATTGCTGCCATAGTGCAGGCTGATTGAAGCGCAGGTAAATGAACCCCAACATGGTCACCATACCAGCGACCATACCGGCTGCGCTCGTTCGATCGTCGTTAGCCAAATTGTAGAGGCGATCTTCGTGTAGAGGCTTGTTGATTGTGCAGGCTGCATCAAACTGCATTCCGCGTGCGTCGCTGAGTTTTTGCAGCCAGTCGAGCAGCTCTTGAAAACCTGAGCTGGCCCGAATGTGTGGTGGGGCGATTCCAAATTTGCCCGCAAGCTGGTCAAAGTTGAGGGCGGAATCCACTTGCTGCCAGAAATCCAGCAATGGTATAGGCCGCACATCCCCAGAGTGGCGCAACCCCCAATCGCAAAGATAGTACCACAGTGCGTTAAGCGCAAAACCATAATATTCGCGCGCCTGGTAGAGCCGCCACCTGAGATAATCTGATGCGACCTCTGGCCGCGGCGTATACTTTGCTCCGGACTCGGTCGCGCCAAAATAGATCAACGTTCGAAAATCTGGCTCATATACCTCATGGCCAGGCGTGCCGGCTGCAAGATCCAACAAGAGCCGGAAGGTTGCTACCCGTGGTTTGAATCGCTGCCCGCCCGTCAAAAATGTTTCGCGCAGAGAGTCACGATCGGGTGCGGCCCCCAGCTTCAACTGGCACAGGCAAGCACTACGGATATATTCGCGGATGACCTCAATTGGCACATGGTCTTTGTCGAAATAGCGACGATAGTACGCCGTATCTTGAATGGCCTGCCGGAAGGTCCCGGCTACTTCTTTGCCTCGCTCAGATGGAACATCCAGGGGCAATGGGAATCCTGGTCCGCCCGGGTAAACGAGTCCCATTTCGATCATTGGGGCTCGATAGTATAGGCCGTAGCCACCAAAGTCACTCTTGATGTAATCGGTCGAGACCGCATATTTGTCAAGCTGTTGGGCAGCTAAAGAAGCGGTCTTCTGGCTACCGACGATGTTGGAAGTATTCTTGTGCTGCGGCTGATCGCATAAGTTGGCCCCAATTGAATAGACAAACTCGTGTCGGCGGTAAAAGTCTTTCCAAGCGGTGCGATTACGAGGCAAATCGCGCCGCCAAAATTCGTCAAGCAAAAACACGTAGAAACTAAAATAGCGAGGATGAATCGTGAGTACATAAATTCCGGGCGAGAGCGCCTGTAGAATCTTGTCTGAGGAGACGCTACCAAGTCCAAGATGATCGCGTCCAGTTGTGCCCGGATACATTTCAGCGATCCATTGTGGGTGAACCGTGGTTACCATATCACTACCTGTGTCATGCTATTGAAAATATCCAGTGATAAATCCCGCCGGCAACTTGCCACTAATATCTCTCAATCTCAATTCCTACCGATGTCTTCGGGTGCAAAGTCATCAGCGTTTCGCCCATATCGAGGTGTTCAGTATCTCACCTGTGCATTAGGGTTGACGAGGATATATGGCGGGCGTAATTATCAAACCCGTGCGCCACAATTACCAGGTAATGTCCCCGTGTTATTCGACGATCTTCTTGACTTCCAGCCCCTTCGTTGAGAACTCACCTGGTGCCATGACGGCGAGTTGGGCTAATACCCGTTCACGACATTCAACTGCGAGGTTCAGACAGCGCTCCAGTTCGTCATCCGCGAGAGTCTGATCGGTGCGATGAGGAAAGATGAGTTTTAGCAAGCCAGCCGTGACCTTGCGGACGGCATCTTGATTGCGGCCTGTGATGCCAGCAAAGTCGACACGTGCGTTCACATGAGTCTGGTAGTTACGTCGCCGCAGCCGGCTGAAAATCTCGGCCAGATAATCGGTGATGAAGCCATAACCCTGCGCGTAGTTCTCCGGATTGATTTTGGGGAGCTCCCATCCTGGCAGAAAAGCGTGAATGCGATCCAGGAATGCTGTGTCCTGTAGTTCGAGCGGCAACACCTCGAATAAGTGGCGGTAACGTTCAGCGGGCGCGCGGCGTACAATATCTGTGTTGATATTGCCGCCCAGAACAATGCAAGCCTGCGCCGAAAACTCGAGCGGGCCGCGGCTGAAACGTCCGGTCTGCATATAGTCTTTCAAGACACTAATAGTAGCCTCCGGATCGGAGAAACTGGTTGCGGCGATTTCGTCAAAGAAGACGACGTCGCGATAGCCGAGGATGCCGATTTTTTTCGAGGCGACGTTGTAGAACAGAGTCGCCGGGGTGGCTTTGCCGCCGCTAATGACAAAGGACTTACTGGAAGTGTTGCGGTAGGTATATGTCTTGCCAGTCTCGCGCGGGCCGAGTTCGATCAGGTTGGTGTTCGCTTCGACAAAGGGCACCAGCCGCAGCAACATTAGCATCTTTTCACGGTCGCTGAAGCGAGTTGGATTGAAACCAATGGTCTGGATTAAGAGATCAATCCATTCTTCCGTGGTGAAAAGTTCACGCTTGGCGATATAGTCTTCTGGATCCAGCCGTGTGATCTGGAATGGTTTGAACTCACGAATGAGGAAAGGATAGATGCGTCCTTTGATTTCGTAGTGCGAGTCATACTCAATCGTCATGGTTCCCCAGGCGCCGCCGGTCAACAGGATTTCACCGTAGTCGTGCAGCAGACGCTGACCAATACGCACAAAGTTGTCACCTAAGGCAGGCACTTCCGCCCAGTAGTGATCGCGGCCAGCATCGAGCCTGACCTGCAAAGAGCCGAGCAATACGTACTCTCCTTTTTCCTTGATACGGCTCTTAATGAGTTCTTTGGCGTCGCTGTCTACGTAGTGCTCGCGCAGCAGCTCATCGATGCGATGCTGGCCTGGCACCGGATTAGCCGGATCAACATAGCGGGCGCACAAATACTCCATCACGTAACGCGGGAATTCTTTGTAGGTCTCATTCCAGCGCGTCAGGGGTTTAAGTACGACACGGTCGCTCAGCAAGCTGACAACCTTCTGGTCGGCCGGGGTCAGATTTTGAGTGGTTGTTGCCGAAAAAGTGTCCAAGTCTACGCTCCTACTGCTTTAGAGGTCAAGGTCTTCCAGGCCGCCGAAACTGATTTCCACTTTGTCCGTGCGCTTCTGAACACTGACGGTAATTTCGCGTGACACCGTCTGTGGCTGGCCATTGTTGTCAGTATACTTCAAGACGAGTTGCAGGGCTTCCGTCGTCTTGCGGCTGGGCGTCACGCTCGCGGTGATAAGGATCGA
>JAUQXD010001419.1 GCA_030834835.1 Thermoflexales bacterium
ACCTGCGCGCCCGTGGCAACCGTCAGGGTCACCACTTCACCGATCGGATGGCCGCCGTTCGCGAGCACGGTGTTGCGCGCAGCGCCGACATCATCGACACTGAACGCGATGTGCCCGAAGCCCGGTCGATTCACGGCGGGCGTCGATCGATCTTTCAAGATGTTGTAGTTGAAAACTTCGAGGGTGGGGCCGTTGTCGCCGTAACCGGGCAAGCGCAAGTGAACACCACGCAGGTGCGCGCCCGATAGGCCCGTCCCGGCATCCAGGTCCCGGCCTTGAAAGTCGCGTTCTGGTGGTACGACCGTACAGCCAAAGACCGTTTGATAAAACGCGGCTAAGGTTTGCCAATCGTGGGCGATGAGGTTGGTGTGAACGTAGCGGGCATTGAGTGTCATGTGTCTCCTACTCAGAATCGAGCGGCTCCGCGAAGGCCAGCACGTGTCCATCGGGATCGAGACTGTAAGCCGCGCGATGACCCCAATCCCGAATTGCCAGGCCGCTCAACTCAATCGCACCGGCCGCGATGGCGCGGCGATGATAGTCTTGTGGCTGCGGAACCAGCAGATACACTTCGGCGCGGGGTACGCCATTACCACTCGCCGGATCGGGCAGTTTGTCGCCCAGTAGACGCTTGATGCTGGCTTCAGGCATCAGCCCCAGCACGCACTGATCGGCCAGCGTGAATTCCGTCATCCCCGGCACATTCAGGGTGGGCGCGAGGTCCAGCACTTGGCGATAAAACTCGGTGCTGCGCGCTTGATCTTTGACGTAGAGAATGAAATGAGCTTTGGTCATGTGGTCATCACAATCGCGGCGCGCACCTGTCCGGCCAGATCGGCAAACGTCTCGGTCTGCAACACAGCGTATTCGCGCGGGCGCGGCAGGTTCACACGCACCTCGCGCGCGATGCTGCCCGGCCGGTCGGTCATCACCAGCACGCGATCGCTCAAGAAGACGGCCTCTTGAATACTGTGTGTCACCATCACGACTGTGGTTTTCTGCGCCACATTGTTCTGTGTAGCGCTGCTGTTTTGCGCCGCGCGGCTGTTCTGCGCCGTCCAAATCCGCGTGAGTTCCAACGCCATGCGTTCGCGCGTCAACGCATCCAGCGCGCCAAACGGCTCGTCGAGCAACAACAGCGACGGCTGATGGATCAACGCTCGTGCGATGGCGACCCGCTGTTCCATGCCGCCCGATAGCCCGCGCGGATACGATTGGGCAAAACCGCTGAGACCAACCAACTCCAACAAAGCGTCGGCTCGCCGATTGATCTCGTTGCCAGCCACTCCGGCGAGTTCCAACGGCAGCGCGATGTTGTCGCGGACGGTGCGCCATGGCATCAAGTTGGCCTTTTGAAAAACGACACCGATCGAGCGGGCGGGGGACTCGACCAGTTGACCATCCAGCCAGACGCGCCCGTCTTGCGGCGGGATCAATCCGGCCAGGATGCGTAGCAGCGTCGATTTGCCGCTGCCCGACGGCCCCACAATGCACACAAACTCGCCGGGCGCGATCTCAAACGAGATGTCGTCCAGCGCCTCGACGTGCCCGTTGTGATCATCGTACACGTGCCCGATATGTTCGACGCGAAGCGCAGCTTGAGTCATAGGTCCTTAACAAGACCTGACAGGTTTTCGCAAAACCTGTCAGGTCTGATAGTTATTTCGCGGCTTCCACAAACTGATTGGTAAACAACTGCGCGTTGTCGATCTTGGCGGTGAGCAGGCCCATGTTCATCAGCACGTCTTGTGTGGTATCCCACGCCGCCGGATCAGACGCGCCCGGCACGCCGCCTTGCCACAACTTGATCGACTCGGCTAGCACCTGTCGTTGAATGTCGTCTTTGGCAGGATCGCTGCCCAGCCCTTCGACGAACTTTTTAGAGGTGTTGAAAGCCAGTTCGGGATCGGCCACCGCGTCGGCCAGACCGCGCAGCAGCGCACGCACAAAACCGCGCACCAGTTCCGGCTTGTCTTTGATGGTCTGTTCGTTGGTGACGATGCCATTGGCGACCATCGTCACCACGTCGCTGACGGCGATCACGTTCACATCCAGGCCGGCGGCGCGCAGTTGAATCGGCTCGTTGTTGACATACACCACCGCCGCATCCACTTTGCCTTGTTGCAACGCCGCCACCTGCGTAAAGCCGATGTCCTGCGTCTTGATGTCGGCTTCGTTGACGCCGGCTTTGTATAACAGGCCGCGCCAGCCGGCGTAACTCGCGCCGAAGAAGCCCGGCAGCCCCACTGATTTGCCCACCAGATCAGCCGGTGTCTTCAGGTTCTTATCGGCCAGCGAGACCACGGCCACTGGATACTTCTTCCACCAGTGCATCACATAGACCACGGGCAAACCCTGCTGACGAGCCAGCGGCACTTGCTCGCCGCTGACGACAGCAAAGGGCAGCTGATTCGCGCCCACCAACTTCATGCCGTCCGTTTCGAATCGATAGTCAAACTCGATGTCGAGGCCCGCTTCCTTGAAGTAGCCCTTATCCACCGCGATGTAAAACGGCGCGTACTGCACATTGGCGATGTAGCCCATCGGCAGGCGAATCTTCGTCAATTCAGCCGTCGTCGGGGCCGCTGCGCTGCCGCACCCCGCCAACACTACCGCGCCAATTACTACTGCTAAGACCACTCGTTTCATGATGTTCATTATCTCCATTGAAAATTGATCACACTTGCCCTGGCGGGCAGTGCCAGGGTTGAAAATTGATCATTGTTATTTTTTCCACGCCAGCCACTTGCGCTCCAGCAGGGCCACGCTGCCGTACATCGACAGCGCCATGACCATCAATGCGATTAAGGCCACAAACGTGCGGGCCGTATTATACTCGCCGTTGCCCTGTTTGATCAGGAAGCCCAAACCTTGATCGGAGTTGACGAACTCGCCCACGATGGCGCCGATGACGGCCAGCGTTGCGCCGACTTTGAAACCCGACAGGATGATGGGCAGGGCGGCGGGCAATTCCAGTTTTAAGAACATCTGGCGTCGATTCGCTTGCAGGCTCCGCATCAGATCGCGCAGGTTCGGCTCGATTGAGCGCAGCCCGCTGGCGACGTTGATCAAGATTGGAAAGAACACGATCAACGCGCTCGTCACGATCTTGGGCGTCAACCCGTAGCCGAACCAGATGGCCAGCAGGGGCGCCACCGCCACGATCGGGACGGCCTGGGACGCTACAATCAGCGGCGACAAGATCGAATTCAACGTCGCCGATTTCGCCAGCACATAGCCCAGCACAATCGCCAGCGTCGCG
>JAUQXD010001420.1 GCA_030834835.1 Thermoflexales bacterium
ATGCAGGAACGCGCGCGCGCCATGGGCGCCGACTTTGAAGTGACCAGCGCGGTGGAGCAGGGCACGCACATCGTCGTGCGGGTCAATGTGAAGAAGTAGCCCGGCCGATCGCACAACAATTTGATCCACGAAAGACACGAAGGGTCACGAATGAAAAACATTGGTGAGGATTCGTGAGCATTCGTGGATCATTTTTATTGGAGTGAGAGCCGCATGATTCCTGAGCGCTTTCAATTGTCGCTGCGCCCGATCGCCAACGTAGGCTCGATCGTGCGCGTCCCGCACGCGCGCTTCACTGTTCTGACCTCGCGCCTGAGAACGTCGATCGATATTTCTTCGGTTACGGCCACGATTATCAGTACTGTCTGGCGGATTTTTGCAAAATGGCCGGGCAGGTGCCGTTGCTGCCACGCTGGGCGCTGGGCAACTGGTGGAGCCGTTACTGGGCGTACACGCAATCGGAGTTGAAAGAACTCGTCACCGATTTTCAACAGCATGATATTCCGCTGTCGGTGTGCATCGTCGATATGGACTGGCACATCACCAATACCGGCAACGACTCCAGCGGCTGGACGGGTTACACCTGGAATCGCGATCTGTTTCCCGACCCGCGTGGCTTCGTCGCGTGGCTGCATGAAAATGGCTTGAAAACAGCCCTGAACTTGCATCCGGCCGACGGCGTGCATCCGCACGAGGCACAATATAGTGCGATGGCGAACGCGTTGAACATCGACCCCTCGCTGGACAGCCCGATCGATTTCGACCTGGGCGATCCCGTGTTTGCGCGCGCCTACTTCGAAATTCTGCACCATCCGCACGAAGCCGACGGTGTGGATTTCTGGTGGATCGATTGGCAGCAGGGCACGCGCAGCCAGCTGGCCGGGCTGGATCCGTTGATGTGGCTGAATCATCTGCACTTCCATGATCTGGCACGTGATGGATCGAAGCGGCCGTTTATTTTCTCGCGCTGGTTCGGATTGGGCAATCACCGTTACCCGATCGGTTTTTCTGGCGACACGGTCGTGAGCTGGGAATCGTTGGCTTTTCAGCCGTATTTCACGGCCACCGCGGCCAACGTCGGCTACGGCTGGTGGAGCCATGACATCGGCGGGCACATGGGCGGTTTTGAAGACGCGGAGTTGTACGCGCGCTGGGTGCAGTTCGGCGCGTTCAGTCCTATCCTGCGCCTACACAGCACCAACAACCCGTATCAAGATCGCCGCCCGTGGCGCACCGATGCTGAAACGCTGCGCGTGATCGGTGACGCCATGCGCCTGCGCCACGCGCTGATTCCCTATCTGTACACGATGGCCTGGCGCAATCACACGCAGGCCGCGCCGCTGATCGCGCCAATGTATTACGACTATCCTGACGAAGACGATGCCTATCGCTGCCCGCAGCAATATCAATTCGGCACCGAACTCGTCGCCGCGCCCTACGTCTCACCGCGCGATCCTGATACACGCCTGAGCCGTCAGACGGTGTGGCTACCACAGGGCAACTGGTTTAACTTCTTCACGGGTGAGCACTACACTGGCGGTCGCTGGCACACACTCTATGGCCGCCTCGACGACATCCCCGTCTTTGCTAAAGCCGGCGCGATCGTGCCACTAGGCAATCAATCCGTGAGCAACCCCGATCACCTGGATATCGGCATCTTCCCCGAGGCGGATAATCGTTTTGAGTTGTATGAAGACGATGGCGAGTCGCTGGCGTATCAGCACGGGCGTTATGCGGTGACAGCGTTCGAGTACGGGTGGCATGGCAGTGAAGCGATATTTATAGTCAATCCGGTAACAGGCGACGTTGATTGCGTCCCGCCAAAGCGCTCATATCGATTGATCTTCCGGGGAATTCACCAGCCCGATAGGATCATCGTCGGCATTAACGATCAGCCGCGAGAAGTGACGGTGAAGTACGACCCGGCCACTGATTCGTTGACGATCGACGATTTGACGGTCGGTCCGCTGGATTATGCCGAAATCGTGCTGATGATGGACACCCGATCGTTACTGGCGCGGCGCGATCGGCGCGCAGAACGCGCCCGCGCCCTGTTGCGCGAGTTTCGCATCGACAACTGGTTGAAACTTCAGATTGATCGGGATTGGGACAAACTCGTGGCGGCGCCTGAGCAGCTGCAAAGTTATCAGGGGCTGAAAGACGTACACGTGACCGCGTTGCGCAGTATCATCGAATCATGTGAGGCGTAGCCTGCAACTCGCAAACAAAAACTCGCCAGCCCGACATCTCGGACTGGCGAGTTACTTCTTCTTGATTGAAAATCTGTTACGCCGCGCTGCCTTCCAGCAGGCCGGTGGCCCGGGCCAATTCCGCAGCCTTGGTGCGGCTGGAGCAGCTGAGCTTTGCCAGAATGTTGCCCACGTGCCCTTCCGCCGTCTTCTCGCTGATGGTCAGGCGCTGTGCGATCTGGCGGTTGGTCATGCCGTTGACCACCAGCGCCAGCACTTCACGCTCGCGCCGGGTGAGCGAGCCGGGCGTGCGATTGGTGGCGGCAGCGCGCCGCTGGCGGGGCCGTAGCCCGAATTGCTTTGCGCCGGCTTCACACCGTTCCATATCGGGACGCGCGTTCAGGCGCGACAACACCGAGTGCGCCAGTGACAGCCGTTCTCGACCCTCATTCTTGCTTTCCGTGTCGCCCAGTTCCAGCAGCGCCAGTGCCAGACCACCGTTGCCGCGCGCCTCGAACAGCATGTCGTGCTGC
>JAUQXD010001421.1 GCA_030834835.1 Thermoflexales bacterium
AGAAACGGCCGATGATTCTTCTCGCGAAACAGATAGCCGAAGTTGCCCGGGCCGCGATGCGTCACCGGAAACGCCGTCAGTTCAAAGAACTTATCTTCAAACAACTTGCCCGGCTTCACTTCTTTGAAGCGCAGTTCGACGGGCGTCTGCGCCTCGCGCAGCACGATGTTATAGATCAAGTCCTCCACCCGATCGAGCGCCGCCCGCCCGCCGTACACGCTCAGCGCCTCGAATGTTTCCCAGCGGATTAACGTGCTGAGCAGACCGGCCAGCCCCAGAATGTGATCGAGATGGCCGTGGGTCAGCAGGATTTTATCGAGCCGTTTGAAGCCCAGGCCGCTCTTCAATAACTGCCGCTGCGTGCCTTCGCCGCAATCGATCATGAAGCGCTGCTCGTTGTGCAGCACGATCTGCGCGGGCAGGCCGCGCCGCATGGAGGGCGCTGAAGCCGAGGTGCCGAGGAAGACGAGTTCGAACATGGATGATCAGTAACTGGTAGATTAGTAAACTGGTAGATTAGTAACTTGGTAGATTAGTCCTGGCGCATTCTTCCCACTTATTTACTAATCTACCAATGTACTATTTCCTGATTTACTGCGCACTGGCTAAGGCTGTAAAAATCAGCACCAGAATCATCAGGCCCAAATTCAGCCGGGTCAGGCGGGTGTTCTGAGATTGCAGGCGCGCGGCCTCGATCGGATTTTCGATGCCGTTGGCGACCAGCAGGGCGTTGCGGCGCAGCGCCGGTTGAACCGAAAATGTTACATAGGCGGCCAGCGCGATCATGGCGCCGACGGCCAGATGCTTGAGCAAAATCGCCATCGACCAGACATTGTCCATTTGCAGCAGGCCCTTGTAAAAGCGATTGTTCACCAGCTGCACCATGCCCGTCAACAGAAGCACGATCAGGCTGAGATTCGCCAGCGGCTGAAAGCGCTTCTGCACCGCATCCATTAGATGCGCCGCATCCAGACCGCGGGCCGCCTCAGCGCGATTCGTCAACGCCCGATTGGCGATCGGCTCGATCACGAACGAAATCGTCACCAGGCCGCCGATCCAGACGACGGTGGCGATCAGGTGGAACAGGAAACTTGCGGTGAGTAAGAAAGAACTGGTCAGCATGGCAAGGATTATACCCGATGGCTTCTGAGACGGAAAGACGTTGGCGCGTGGTGCGCACGCAAAGGTGTCAGCAGAGGCGGCTCCGTGCGAAGCCTCCCTGTGGGACACGCCGCCGGATACGCGGGCACACTTGCACCGCGCTGCGGAGCAGTGCAGGTGTGGTAGCCCGCTCCACTACGTGTCACGCCATGTTAGCGCGTGACATACACTTGCAACACATCATCGGCATAGACCGGATCGGCGCCGATGATCGCCCGGAACTGATCCATTTGATCGGGATTGGACATGGCGGTATGCACCAGCACATAACGCACGCCCCGATCGACCAGCTGCTGTTTCGCGACCGCGCGCTGCTCGTCCGTCAACCGGCTGCTGCCCGGACTCCGCAACGCGCGCAGCAGCGGATTGGCCTCGATGAAGTCGTACGCTCGATCGGGTGTGCGCGAGACGTGACCTTCCACCAGCGCCTTGTGATGCAGCGTTTGCCAGTACAGATAGACCTTGGACGGATTGCGCCCCATCGGCAGATCGAGCACGGCATAGGTATCCGCCTCGCCCGCGATCTGCGCCATAAACGGCGACTGTGCAGGCAGCGGCAGCATCGGATATGGGACACTGAGATATTCAAACAGGATCACGACGGTGACGACGCCGGCCAACGCGACCTGACTTCGCGGCCAACGGCGGCC
>JAUQXD010001422.1 GCA_030834835.1 Thermoflexales bacterium
CCGTCGCAGGTGATGACCACGCGCGACTGCGAGTCTTCGATGCGGCCGTGCAGCGCCTCCGTGGAGAAGCCGCCGTACACCACGGAATGCACCGCGCCGATCTTGGCGCAGGCCAGCATGGCGATGGGCAGTTCGGGCACGCGGCCCATGTAGATGGTGATGCGGTCGCCCTTTTTGACGCCCAGCGCCTTGAGCACGCTGGCAAATTTGCTGACTTCACGATTGAGCGAAAAATAAGAGAAGGTGCGCTGCTCACCCTTCTCGCCTTCCCAGATCAGGGCGAGTTTGTTCTTCCGGGCAGTCGTCAAATGCCGATCGATGGCGTTGTAAACGATGTTGGTCCGCGCGCCGACGAACCATTTGTAGAAGGGCTTGTTGGACTCGTCCAGCACTTGCGTCCATGGCGCGTGCCAATCGATCAATTCTTTGGCGCGCTCTTCCCAGAAACCGACGTAATCGGCTTCGGCCTGTTGGGCCAGTTCATCCCAACTTTTGACATACGCCTGCGCGATCGTATCGGCCGATGGATAATACAACTCAGCCTGGTTGCTGTCGGATTCAGCCACGGCTCCTCCCTATTCAATTTGAGATTTTGGATTGCTGTTCAGACTGCGAGGTGGGCGAAAGTATAGCATAGCAATGATCAATGATCAATGAACAATGCGCAAGAACTGTCGGGCGATGAGGTTTTTGGGCTCGCCGTTTGATCCTGATTTCACGGGCGCGGCAGCGTCACCGCAGTTTAATCTCTCGCACGTGGAGGTGGGCATCGCCAATTGCATTCAGGTCCTTGATGGCGATGGCAATGGTCTTGACCGGCCCGGAGGGCGCAGCATCGAACGGAAAGTCATTGGTGGGATCAGGCCCGGTCTGGAAGTAATTGCGATTGTACGTTGGCGTCTCGCCATTGGCCAGCGTTAGCGTGATGGCGGCGTTGAAGTCCATCGTGCCGGTGGTCAACGTGACGCCGGTGAGGGTGCGCGGCTCCGGGAATGTCAGCATGATCACGAACGGGTTATCGACGACGGTGCGCACCAACGTAAACGGATCGCCGTCGAAGGCGTTGGCAATCGGCCCCATATCGAGGCGCGAGTACACGGCCCTGACGGTTTGTCCGTCCACGATTACTTCGCCTTCTTCAGGCCGGCGGCGCGCGGCGTCTTCTTCCGCGAAGATGGCGCGCGCTTGCGCGGAGTAGTTCAAGCGCACAAAATAGAAGCCGTCGCGGCCATCAGGATATTTAACGGTGTGCGCGTCCTCGATGCGGAGGTTGGCGAATTTGGGATCGACGTTGGCGCGCTGATACTCATCGATCGTCATCACCAGCAGCAGCGTGTTGTCGTCCAGCGGTAATTGGCTGAACATGAAGGCATCGATGTTGCCCATTTGCACGCGCGCTTCATTGGGCGCAAAGAATTGCAGCAGCGCATCGGTGCCGTTGGCCCAGGTGGGCGAGACGATGATGCGCGTCTGCGGCGACTCACGCAGGACTTGCTTCACTTCCTCAAAGATTTGCTGGCCGCCATATTGCAGCCCGCCCAGACCGTAATCGGTGTACCACGTCGGGCCGTTCGTCAGCGCATCGTTTAGCATGAGGAGATTGAAGCCCGCCAGTACGGCGAACGCGCCGATTGCCAACGGGCGATAGGCCCAGCGCTTCGCGACGAGTTCCAGGACGGCAATCAACCCGATCGAGGTGAGCAGCGCCGCCGGGATCACCATCACCAGCACGCGTGGCACCAGTGTCTGCACCAGCACGCCGCCAATCGGCGCGATGAGCAGGGCGATCAATACGGCGCGATAGGGCGATGCTTTGATCCGTCTGAAACAGATGAGTAATCCAAGCACCGCAAACGGCAGCGTGATGGGCACCAACAGGCCGTAGCCTTTCATCTGATGCCGGATCAAGTCGCGCGTGTTTTCCGGCGCGTACCAATAATCGGGATTGAGGCCAAACGCAAACTCTTGCACCAGCCGATTGATCTTCTCATCCGTCGAGATCGGTTGCGTCCAATACGAATTGAGAATTCGCAGGTGCTTGAAGGTCTCATCGGAGTGATCGGCGTAGAAGCGCAGGAAGGGCAGCGCCACGAGGGTCAGCACAATCGCGGCCTGGATCAACAACTTCGGATTGCGGCGCAGCGTGCGCCAATGATAAGGCGCATCAGAGATAAGCAGCAGCACGCCCGTCGCCACGATGCCTAACTGCGCGCCGTTGTACGAATAGAACGACAGCGCGCCAAACACGAAGGCTGTCAACAGATGGCGAGGTTTATCGGTGCGATAGCGCAGATAGAAGTACAGAAACCATGCATAGAATGCCACCCACAACGGATGTTCGAAGGCTGTGCGACTGTGCAAGAACCACGCCGGTGTGATCGACAGGATCAGCGTACCGATCCACCAGAAGCGGAGTGTGAAAATATCGCGGAGCACAAGCCCGATCGCCAGTGTGCCCGATAGCGCAATCAACGCGGGCACGGCGCGCGTGACGACGACGGAGAAGCCGAACAACACATATGGAATGACCTGGGCATAGACGCTGGTGCTTAAGCTGAGAAAAGAACCATTGGCAAAGTAGGTTGGGAACAGCTGGCCGGCGCCATCGGTGAACCCATTGCGGATGAAGCTGGCCGCCAGCAGCGGATTCATCGCTTCGTCGGTGAAGAAATAGACCGGCCAGCGATCGAGGCCGATCAAGTGCGTGAGGGCGAAGACGAAACCCGCCAGCACGAAGAGCTGCATGTCCAGGGGACGCAGCCAGGCTGGTAGTGAGTAACGAGTAACGCGTAACGAGCGATGCGTCCCACGGGGATGCTGCGCGATGTTGCGTGATGCGTATTGCGTGACAGGCACGGCAACCAGGGAATCGGGTCGGCCTGGCGCAGCGGCGTGATCGGGTGTGGGAGATTCCTCGCGCGCGCTGTCTTTATCGCGCAGCAGGGCCAATCGGCCGCCCGACCGCCGCCAGAAGTACAACGTGACATCCACGGCGGCCAGCATCGCCACGAGTGCGCCGTACAGGACTTTCTTCATCGTGCGGATTGGCCTCGTGTATTCATCGCGCGCGATTATAGCATGACGGCCCGCGCGATAGAAATAAACAGCCCCTCACGGCGGCGGGGCTGTGTCCCAAAGTGTCATTCCGAAGGAGCGTGCTTTTCCGCGACTGAGGAATCTCTTGCGCAGCAGATGGTGTGGCGGGTCGGTCAGTCGAGCCGCACGCTGCCTTTCTGAATCACGGCCTTCACCGAATCGGCAAAGATGTTCAGCGTTTCGTCGATCACGTCGTCGGTGTGATCGTAACACAGGAACCACGGCTCGCGGTTGTCCGGCTCGGCCATCGCGCCGCGCTGGATCATCTCCAGCATGATGGCTTCGTACAGGGCCATATTGGTGTCCAGCGCGTCACGATAGTTGGTCGGCGCGCGATCGATGCCCAGCAC
>JAUQXD010001423.1 GCA_030834835.1 Thermoflexales bacterium
TGCGCGACCGACGATCTAGCCTCCAACTTCCAACCTCTAATTTCCAGCTTCTAACTAAACGCCAACCCCCGTTCTTTCAGACTCACAAAGCGCTGCTGGCCGATCACCAGATGATCGAGCACGTCCACATCCAGCAGTTGCCCGGCCTGAATGATCGCGCGCGTGACCGAGACATCCTCCGGCGACGGCGATGGATCGCCGGAGGGGTGATTGTGCACGATGATGACGGCGGCGGCGTTGCGGCGGACGGCCTCGCGGAACAACTCACCCACGCGCACTACCGAGGTGTTGAGGCTACCCTGATAAGCGGTAGTGATGGCGATGACGCGATTGCGCGTGTCCAGCATCACCACGCGCATTTCCTCTTGCTCCAGAAAACTCATCTCGCCCATCAGTAGATTGGCCGCGTCTCCGGGCGACCGAATCTGAAACCGCTCGTCCGGCGAGGCGATGGTCAGGCGGCGGCCCAACTCGAAGGCCGCTTTCAGCGTAATCACTTTCGCTTCGCCCAACCCATACTCGCACTGAAGATCACTGATCGGGGCGCGGGCCAGTCCGGCCAATCCGCCGTACTTTGCCAACAACCGACTGGACACCGATAACACATTCTCGCCCACGGCGCCCACGCGAAAGATGATCGCCAGCAGTTCGGCGGTGGACAGGGCCGTGGGGCCTTCGCGCAATAATCGTTCGCGCGGCCGTTCGCCGCTGGGCAGATCGTGGATGGTGGGATGATAATCGTGATTGTCGGTCTCGCTCATGTCGGCCTCGATCGGGGAGTGAGGTAATCGGTGATAGGTTATCGGTTGATCGGTAACCGTGCATTGTGAATTGCGCATTGTGCATTGATCATTGTATAATACCGCCCGTTCGATTGGACGACCGATCGACGCTGGAGACTATACATGGATTTAGGCACAATTCTGTTGGCAGTGTTGGCGTTCATCGGCGCAGTGATGGCTGCGTTCTGGCTGACGCTGATTATCTGGACCTTCCGCGATATGCGCGCTCGCTCGCGGGATGTGTTTGCGCAGATTCTGGCCGCGCTGTTAGTGGCCATCATGTTTCTGCCGGGCCTGGTGATTTACATGCTGCTGCGCCCCAGGGAAACCCTGGCCGAAGCTTACGAGCGCTCGCTGGAAGAAGAAGCGCTGTTGCAGGGCATCGAAGAAACGCTGGTGTGCCCTGGCTGCGCGGCGCGAGTCCAGACCGAGTTTGTGGTGTGCCCGGCGTGCCACACCAAGTTAAAGAAGTCCTGCCAGAACTGCGGGCGCGCGCTGAATATGCGCTGGAGCATTTGCCCGTATTGCGCCACCCCGGCGTTAGGCGGTGTGTCGGTGCAGGCCGCTCAACCGACCCAGGTCACGCCCGCCATCAGCGGCGGCTTCCTGCGCCGCGCCCAACGCGCGCCGGAACTTCCGCCTGAGACCCCGCCATCCCCGCCCACTGAACAGGCCGAACAGGCCGAAGCGTAAGTCAAAACCTGACAGGTCCTTGAGACCTGTCAGGTTTTTTTCTACTGACCGTCTTCCTCGCCAATCACGTGCACGTGCAGCATATTCGTGGGATTGTTGCCGGTGATCGGAATGCCCGCCGTGATCAGGATGATTTCGCCATGTTTGGCGATGCCGTTCTTGACGACCAGGGCCGCGGCCGTGCGCAGCATTTCATCAGTAGTTTGATGCTCGGGCGCGAGCACGGGCTGCACGCCCCACATCAGTGCCAGGCGGCGCTGCACCGTTTCATAGGGTGTGGTGGCGATGATGGGCGTGCGCGGGCGGAACTGCGCGATGAGGCTGGCGGTCATGCCGGTGCGCGTCGATGTCACGATCGCTTTAGCCCCGATCTCTTCGGCAATCTCGACGGTCGCTCGCCCGATGGCGGCCACGCTGTGCAACTGCGTCGTCACCGGATTGTTTAGCCATTTCTCGTATGGAAAATCCTGTTCTGTAATCGCGGCAATGCGGGCCATGGTCTGCGCGGCTTCGATCGGGTATTCGCCGCTGGCGGTTTCGCCGGATAGCATGACCGCGTCCGTACCATCGTAGATGGCATTCGCCACATCGCTGGCTTCGGCGCGCGTGGGGCGGGGGGCCGTCATCATCGATTGCAGCATCTGCGTGGCCGTGATGACGGGGATGCCGCGCGCATTGCACTGCCGGATCAAATGCTTCTGCACCACGGGCACGCTCTCGGCGGGTGTTTCCACGCCCAGATCGCCGCGCGCGATCATGATGGCGTTGGTGCACGTCAAAATGCTTTCGATATGATCGAGCGCCTCCGATTTTTCGATCTTGGTCACGATCGGGATGTCTGAACCCAACTCGTCCAGCAGCGTACGCAGTTCGCACACGTCGTCGCCGCTGCGCACGAATGACAAAGCAATGAAATCCAGCTGTTGCTCGACGGCGAACCGGGCGTCCTCGCGGTCTTTGGGTGTGATGGCCGACAGGCTCAAATTCGCGCCCGGCGCGCTAACACCCTTGTTGGAACTGAGCGGGCCGCCCGTGATGACGCGGCAGACCAGATCGGTGTCCGTGACCATGGTGACGACGAATTCGAGCGCGCCGTCGTCGATGAGCAAACGCTGCCCTGGTTGAACGCCGTGTACCAATTCGGGATGCGGCAGGGTGACTTCGTGTGCGTCGCCCGCCACTTCGCGCAGCGTGAGCGTGATCGATTGATCGGGCACCGTCATGACCGGGCCGCCCGCGATCTTGCTCACGCGCAGTTTGGGGCCTTGCAGGTCGCCCAGAATGGCGACGATGGCGTTTTCTTCCCTTGAAATACGCCGTACCCGTTCGATGCGAGCCGCGTGCGTGGCGTGATCGCCGTGCGAGAAATTCACACGCGCCACCGACATGCCGGCGCGAATCAAGGCCCGGATATGTTCATCCGTGTCGACCGCCGGGCCGACCGTGCAGACCATCTTAGTTCGATTCATCATGCTACCTCTCAACAAGACACTTCCGAAGCCGTGAGACTTCGGAAGTAAGGATTGGTTACGCTTCGACGAACAGGCCAAAGCCTAATGCGCCAGGGCCGGTATGAGCCGATACCGCCGGACTCATCGAATAAACAGCACACTCGGCCAGATGATACTGCTGTTTCAGTTCGTTGGCAAACTCGATCGCGCTGTCCGGCAGGCCGGTATACAGGACGCACATCTGGGCTTTCGACTTGCCTGCCATCGATTCGGCGATGAGGGTGCGTAAACGCGCCTGAGCTTTGGTCTTCGTGCGGATACGCTCCGCGCCCTCCACCAGGCCATTGCGAATCTCCAGAATCGGCTTCATTTGCAGCACCGACCCGATGAACGCTTGCGCATTGCCTACCCGACCGCCCTTCGCCAGATATTCCAGCGTATCCAGCACGAAGTACAACTTCATTCGATCGCGCATCACTTCCAATCGGGGCAGAATCTCCGCGACTGTTTTGCCCGCATTTGCCAGTTTAGCGGCTTCAATCAGCATCATCGCTTCGCCCGCCGCCACGTTCAACGTGTCAAACACTGCCACCCGGTCGTCGCCTAATTGCAGCCGGGCGGTGTTGGCCGACAGCCACGTCCCGCTGAGTTTGTTGGACAGCACCACGCACAGTACGTCGTGTCCCTCGGCGCGGAACTGCTGATACAACTGCAAGAAGTCGCCGGCCGGCGGCTGCGAGGTGGTTGGGAAAAGTTTAGAGGCGGCCAGCCGCTTCAAGAACTCGTCCTTGGAGATGTCCACACCGTCGCGCAGCGTCTCCGTGCCGAAATTGACGCGCAGCGGCACAATCGTGATGCCATACTTCTGAGCGTCGGCCGGTTCCAACCCCGACGACGTGATGCCGATGATCTTGACTGCCATGGTCGATCTCCCCTGGTAAACGAATGTGATGCGACTAATAACCCCGGCTGATGGTAAATGGTGCGAAACGTAATACCGTAATACGTACTGCGTAAAACGCCCGGTTGAAGCGCCTTACGCAGTACGTTGTTACGCAGTATTCACAGCAACCCGATCGGTTCCAGCGCGGCCCGCACGGCCTTCAAATCGGGATCGATGATGTTGGGCTGACCGGCGGCCTTGATGGCGCTGTTGACGTCCTTCAAGCCGTTGCCGGTGATGACCACGACGACGCTTTCATCCGCGCCCACGCGGCCTTCTCGAACGGCCTTCAACAATCCAGCCACGGCTGTGCCGGCGGCGGGTTCTGCAAACACCGCAGTCTCACGCGCCAGCACACGCATCGCGTCGAGTATCTCGTCGTCGGTGACGGTGGACGCTTCGCCGCCCGTCTGTCGAATGGCGCGCACGGCGCGGCGGCCGTCGCGCGGCAGATCGACGTTGATGCTGTCGGCGATGGTGTGGCCGCTGACGGGCGTGATGTCGTCTTTGCCATCGCGCCACGCATTGTACACGGCGGCTGAGCCTTCGGCCTGAATGCCCATCAGTTTAGGCATCCCTGCGGGATCGATCCAGCCCAGGTTTTGCAGATCGACCAGGCCCTTGTGCAAACCGGAGATGATGTTGCCGTCGCCGATGCTGACGAAAATCCGATCGGGCGTGTGCCACTTGTCGATGAAGCCGCCTTTAGCCAACGAGAGTTGTTCGCAAATCTCCAGCGAGCAGGTCTTCTTGCCTTCGACGGTGATGGGATTGTAGCCCGTGTTGCGGCAGTACCAGCCAAATTCCTTGGAGGCTTGCAGGCACAGGTCGAAGGCCATGTCGTAATTGCCCTTGACCAGGAAGACGTGTGAGCCGTAGATCAACAACTGCGCCACTTTCGCCTGCGGCGCGGTCTGCGGCACGAAGATCACGGCGGGCAGTTTGATCGAGCCGGCCATGCCAGCCAATGCTGCGCCCGCATTGCCGCTGGATGCCGTCGTGATCAGATCGCGCTTCAACTCCACAGCCTTCATCACCGTGATCGAACTGGCGCGGTCTTTGAAGGAGGCGGTGGGCATGCGGCCATCGTCTTTGATCCAGATTTCGCGCACGCCCAGCAGCTTCTCCAATCGCGGCGCGCGATACAGCGGCGTCCAGCCCACGTGAAGCGGCAGATTGGGCACGCTCGAATCGACGGGCAGCAGCGGCCGATAGCGGAACAGATTCAGTTCGGCCGACGATTGCTGCGTTGCCATTCTGGCCGGGCTGTGTTGCGCATTGATGGCTTTGTAATCGTAGACGGCGTCCAGCAAACCTTCGTCGCCGTGCTTCGGGCACACATACTCAACTTCAGTCGGGCCGTATTCTTGCCCGCAGATGCTGCATTTGTAGCCTATGAGATGGTTCATTCAACGCTCCTTGTGGGGGAAGTGGGTGCGTGACGAGTGATGCACGATGCAAGATGCAAGATGCATGAGACCGATTAACCAACAAGTCAACTAGACCAGTCCGCGATCATGTTTCTGCATGCAGCAACCTTGTTAAACCAGTCCGCGATCATGTTTCTGCATGCCGCAACCTTATTAAACCAGAGCGCGATCATGTTTCTGCACGCAGCAACCTTGTTAAACCAGAACGCGATCATGTTTCTGCATGCCGAAACTTTGTTAAACCAGAGCGCGATCATCTTTCTGCGACACCAAACGCGCTTAGTTACTGGACTTCAAACGTCGCCATCAAGCCAAAATGATCCGACGGGTACAGGCGGGCGTCATCGGGTGCGGGTTGATTGAGCACGACCTGGCAATCGCTGACGCGC
>JAUQXD010001424.1 GCA_030834835.1 Thermoflexales bacterium
TCGATTCTGACGGGCTTTCTGGGCTACGTCATGGTCATCATCGCACTGCTGGTCGATCTGGGCCGCCCGGAACGCATCTGGCACATGATGGTTTTTCAGAACGGCCACTCGGTGCTATTTGAAATCGGCCTGTGCGTGATGCTGTACACGACGGTGCTGGCGCTGGAATTCGCACCGGTGGTGCTGGAAAAACCGAAGTGGCAGAAGCCCATCCGCATTCTGCATACGATCACGATGCCGCTGGTGATTCTGGGCGTGGTGCTCTCGACGCTGCATCAATCGTCGTTGGGGGCGCTTTATCTGATCATGCCGCAAAAAGTGCATCCGCTGTGGTGGTCGCCGCTGCTGCCGCTGTTTTTCTTCGCCTCCGCGGTGGCCGTCGGCATGGCAATGGTCATCTTCGAGTCGGCGCTAAGCTGCAAGGCATTCGGGCACGGCATCGAGATTGAACTGCTTAGTAAAGTCGCCAAAGCCATTCCGTATGCGCTGGGTATCTATCTCGCATTGAAGTTCGTCGAGTTGGCCGTTACCGGCGAGTTGGGGTTACTGTTTTCGAGCGGCGTGTACAGCCTGTTGTACTGGGCCGAGATCATCGGCGGGGTGATCATTCCAATCGTGTTGTTCACGCGCCGATCGGTCCGCGAGAATCCTAAAGGCTTGTTGATTGGCGCAGCACTCGTGATTTTGGGCCTGATGTTCAATCGCTTCAACGTCAGCCTGTTCGCGCTGGAGCATCAGGGCGGGCAAGTGTACGTGCCCAGCTGGATGGAGTTCGCGGTGAGCTTCGGCATTATCTCGGGCGGGGTGCTGCTCTTTGCCTTCGTGGCGAGGTACTTCCCGCTGTTTGAGAGCGAAGAACACGCGACCGGGCACTGAGTAGCATCTGTGATGAAATGAGCAAAATGCCGTATAATCATTTTGGCCTCATCTCATTTTCACAAGGAGCCCTACCATGAAAGGCAACGCCAAACTGATCGAAGTCCTGAACCAACTGTTGGCCGACGAATTGACGGCCATCAGCCAGTACATGGTCCACTCGGAGATGTGCGACGCATGGGGTTACGAGAAACTCCACAAGGCCATCGAAGGGCAGGCCATGGATGAAATGCACCACGCCGAGTGGCTGATCCAGCGCATCCTATTCTTGGAAGGGATGCCCGTCGTGTCCGCCCTCAACCCGATGAAGATCGGCGCGAGCGTGAAGGACATGGTCTTCAACGATCAAGAAGCCGAACTCGGGGCGGTGCGCGCCTACAACGCCGGCATCAAACTGGCGGCGGAAGTCGGCGATCAAGCCACCGCCGATTTGCTGACGAAGATTCTGAAGATGGAAGAAGGCCACGTCGATTGGGCCGAGAAGCAGCGCGCCCAGATCACGCAGATGGGGCTGGAAGGCTATCTGGCGAATCAAGTCTGAGTCGAGCGTTTTACCTGTTTCGAGCGGCACGTTTACCCACGTGCCGCTTTTTATTTCTGCTTGCCCGTCAGGAGCCGCCATCGGCTGCGCCAGGCGGGCCACATCGATCACCATCTAAAAGCCGACGGCTACGCTTGCCAAACCCGCGACGCGGGTTTCCTCTGATTAGCCGTCGATTTCCAATCGATGGCAGGCCGTCTGGCATACCCGCTGGCGCACGCCGCCGACTTTTCCACCGCACATATAATCAGAACCCCGTTTGGGCATGATCAATGTCATGGTGTCACATGACAACCTGCACTTCAGCCTTGTGAAATCCGGTGCTAATATTTGGTTAATATTTAATATATGTGGCAATGTGCATACATTGAAAGAATAAGCGCATGACTATCTCTCAAACCCTGGTTCAAGAAGTGTCCAAGTTGGAAGCCAACTTGTGTTCGGCGCTGGCTGATCCGACCCGGCTGCTGATGTTGTACGCGCTGGGCGAGAATCCGCACAACGTAACGGAACTGTCGGTGGAGTTGAACATCGCCCAACCGACTGCCTCGCGCCACCTGAAAATCCTGCGCGAACGCGGCCTGGTCAACGCCACTCGCCAGGGCGTCAGCATCCAATACGAGTTGGCCGATCAACGGCTGATTCAGGCGCTTGATTTGTTACGAAGCGTACTGCGTGATAGCCTGGCACGCCGCGCCAATTTGATGGAAGAGATTCAAGCGGAATAATTGCCTCATCTGTGGAGGGTGTGTAATGAAGAAGAAACCGTGGTGGATTTTGGGCTTGATCGGGATTGTGCTGGTGATCGCGGTGCCGATCCTGATCTTCGGGCCGCGCGCCACCGAAGCCGCGCAAGCCGATCCCAAAGCCAACCTACCGGAACATCCGGTGCACGTTGATCACAAAGACATCATCAAAGGGCCGTTTGATTCGCCGCAGGCTGTAACCAAAACGTGTCTATCCTGCCACGCCGATGCAGCGACCGATGTGATGATGACTACGCACTGGACGTGGGAGAGCAAGCCGTTCACGACGACCTGGCGGACCGAGCCGGTCACGATCGGCAAGGCGAACCAGATCAACAACTTCTGCATCAGCGCGCAGGGCAACCAGAAGAGCTGCATGTCATGCCACGCCGGCTACGGTTGGCAGGAAGGCACACCCGCCTTTGATTTCAGCAAGTCGGAAAATGTGGACTGTCTGGTCTGCCACGCGCAATCGGGTTACGTCAAAGGCTCGTATGGCAACCCGGCGGACGGGACCGATCTGGTCGCGGCGGCCAAGACCGTCGCCGCGCCCACGCGCACCAACTGCGGTAAATGCCACTTCAACGGCGGCGGCGGCAATAACGTCAAGCACGGTGATCTGTCCGAAGCGTTGTATTACCCCTCACCGGAGATGGACGTGCACATGGGCCAGAATAATTTCCTGTGCACCGATTGCCATCGCACGGAAGACCACGTCGTCAAGGGCCGGTTGGTGGTCGATAACATCACCGTTGATCCCAAAGAGCAAGTGGCCTGCACCGACTGCCACGCCACACAGCCGCACACCGACTCGCGCCTGAACACGCACACGGAAAGCGTGGCCTGCCAGACCTGCCATATCCCGTTCATGGCGACCAAAGACCCCACCAAGATCACCTGGGACTGGAGCACATCCGGTCAGGATTTGGGCGACGATCACTTCACCTACCTGAAGATCAAAGGCAATTTCCAGTACGAAACCAACGTCGAGCCGACCTACATCTGGTTCAACGGCAACAACGATTATCGCTACCTGCTGGGCGACAAGATCGATCCGACCAAACCGACGATGATCAACCTGCCCTCGGGCAGCATCAACGACGCCACAGCCAAGATTTTCCCATTCAAGGTGCACAAGGCCAAGCAACCCTACGACAGCGGTTTCAACACGCTGCTGGCCCCCATCACATCCGGGCCGGACGGCTACTGGACGACCTTCGATTGGGACAACGCCTTCAAACTGACGCAAGAGCGATTGGGCTTCCCGTACAGCGGCAAGTTCGATTTCGCCGAAACGTGGATGTACTGGCCTACGACGCACCTGGTCCAGCCCGCCGAAAACGCACTGCAATGCGCCGATTGTCACGGCGAAGGCAGCCGGCTCGATTGGCAGGCGCTTGGCTATCCCGGCGACCCGTTGGAATGGGGCGGACGCTTTGATGCGAAATAGTTCGTTAGTTCGTTAGTGC
>JAUQXD010001425.1 GCA_030834835.1 Thermoflexales bacterium
TCGCTTCATCCAGCGTCGTCACGTGATGGATCTTCTCCAGCATCTTCACGCCCGATTGGCTGAGCTGCGCCTCAACGGCTGCTTGCACCAGCCCAGCCATCTCGCCGAACACGATCAGTTCCCGCACCCGTTCGACGATCAGCCGCGCGGCCTCGTCCCACGGCAGATGCTTATCGCGGCCGCCCGCCAACAACACGATCGGTTCATCGTAGACCTGCAGATCTGCCATCAACCGTTCAGGCGCGGTCGAGATACTGGCGTCGTAATACTTCACGCCGTTCACTTCGCGCACCAACTCCAGGCGATGCACCACGCCTTTGAAATCACGAATCGCCTGCGCCATCGCCTCAACATCCACACCCAGCGTGGCCGTCAACGCGCAGGCCGCCAGCACATTCAACACATTGTGATCGCCGCGCAGTTGAATATCGCTCAGTCGGCACACTTCCTGCTCGTGCGTCTGCACCACGATCACACGATCACCCTTGACGAACGCCCCCCGCCCGATGATCTTCTCGCGGCTGAAGAAGCGCACATAGCCGCGCGTTCGGCCGGACAGCTGCCGCGCGATCGGGTTGTCGTAGCCCAGCACGGCGGTATCGTCAAACGTCTGATTGTCCAGAATGTGCCCTTTCGCCTGGATGTACGCCTCCATCGTCTTGTGGCGATCGAGGTGATTGGGCGAGATGTTCAGCACCGCGGCCACCTGCGGGCTGATCGTCATCACATCCAGTTGAAAACTCGACAGTTCCATCACCACGCGATGCGTCGACACGATCTGATCGAGATCGCCGATCAACGGATTGCCGATGTTGCCGCCCACCCACGTCTCGTACCCGGCCGCGCGCAAAATCTCGCCCGTCAACGTCGTCGTCGTCGTCTTGCCCGCCGAACCCGTAATGCCGATGATGGGTGCGTCGCAGCGCTCCACAAATAACTGCGCGTCATTCGTCAACGCGATGCCGCGCCGCCGTGCCTCTTCCACAATGGGCAGATCGATCGGGACGCCGCCGCTCAGACACAGATAGTCGCACTCGTCCAGCAGCGACAATGGATGCCCGCCCAGCGCGAACTTCACCGGCACATCGCGCAGCGCCTCGATCTCCGCCGCCAACTGCTCGGCCGGCTTCATATCGCTTACGGTGACGTGCGCGCCCTGCGCCGCCAGCCAGCGCGCTGCCGCCAGTCCCTGCCGCGCCAGCCCCAGCACGACGATGTAATGATCAGCGACCGCGGTTAATGGTTTGGACATGAGTGATTGATGACGAGTAATGAGTAATCCGTACTGCGTATTGCGTGTTCCGTGTTCCGTGTCAGATTTCTTCACGCACCACGCATCACGCACCACGTTTCATGTTCTACAATAGCGCTAAAGCGATTCCAATCATCGCCGACCAGATGCCGATCAACCAGAACCGCTGCACGATCTGCGTTTCGCTCCAGCCCAGTAACTCAAAATGATGATGCAGCGGCGCCATCTTGAATAAGCGGCGGCCTTCGCCGAACCGGCGTTTGGTGTACTTGAAATACAGCACCTGCAAACTCACCGTCAGCGTCTCGGCGATGGGCACCAGGGCGATGACGGGCAGCAACAGCCACTGCCCTGTCATCAACGCCACCACCGCCAGTGTCGCGCCCAACGCCAGCGCGCCCGTGTCGCCCATCAACAACTGCGCCGGGTGCGCGTTAAACCACAGAAAGGCCAGAATCGCGCCGACGACGATCAACGAGAACGGCACCAGATTCGACAACTGCACCGCCTCGCCCGGCGCTGCGCCTGCAAATGATTGCAGATAAGCAATGATGGCATATGCCATAAACGCCGTCGCCGTCAAAATGCCGGCCAGCCCGTCCAACCCGTCGGTCAGGTTGACCGCATTGCTGAACGTCAGCACCCAGAAGATCGCAAACGGAATCCACAGTAAGCCGATGTCGATGCGATTGGCAATGCCCGGAATCGCCACACTGCGCAATTGCGATGGGCCAAAGTGCAGCACCAGCGCGATGATCGTCGCCAGGGCCACCTGGATATACCACTTGGTGCGGGGCCGCATCCCTTCGCCCTTGACGCGCTTGCCGCGCACATTTTGCAGATCGTCTATCGCGCCCAGGATCGCAAACGCGATCATCGTACCCACCGGCACCAGCACCTGCTGGCCGATGTTGGCGATCGGGCGGCCCTGGTTCATCTCCACGATCACATTGATCAGCGTGACCACGCCCGTAATCACCACCACCGGCACGACGATCATCAGGCCGCCCATGGTGGGCGTGCCCATCTTCACCTGATGGGTCTGCGGGCCTTCAATGCGAATCTGCTTGCCGATGCGCTTCGCACGCAATAAACGAATCAACGGGCCGCCCCAGACCACGGCCAGCAAAAAGGCTAATCCGCCTAAAAACAACGCTGCTGCCAAAAGGTTTTATCCTTTGAGACTTGATGTGTTATCCCCGCGCAAACACCGACACGATGTCTTCCATGTGCAGGCCGCGCGAGCCCTTAACCAGCA
>JAUQXD010001426.1 GCA_030834835.1 Thermoflexales bacterium
TCGGCGATGAGACCACGGAGGACGAAGGCTTCAACATGCAGCAAGTCCCCAGGCATGAGCAGGGCCTGTTCTTGCAGCTGGCCGGCACGATGGGACGCGCTTACAGTTTGCATACCCCATTGGCACTTCCGACCGCCCTCCAACGAGGCGCGATAACGGTGGATCATCCGACTCGTCCCGGCCCTTACTATCTGCTCCTGCCGATGAACACTCAGGCCTCCTGGCTGCCGGATTTCAATCTCGAGGAACTGCCAGAAGCCCGATCGGTTGTGCTGGGCCCGGCGGTGGGAGATTACGCCCGTGCCACGCGGTGGATCAATGAAGCGGATCGAGTGGTGGTCAAAGTCGGCGGCGGCGGACGAGACGCCGGCGCGGAACTGACTGTGCTGCTCGAACGCGCCGGCGGAGTTCTCGTGCATACGCCGATCGCGACGGGCTGTATCCCGTATGTCCATCCGCAGAACATGACGGTTGGCGGCTCGAAGGGATCGCTGTGTGGCAACTACGCGATGGAGAATGCTGACCTGTTGATCGCCGTTGGGACACGGGCCGTCTGCCAGTCCGATTGCTCTCGCACCGGGTATCCCAATGTGAAGCGTGTGATCAATATCAATGCGGATGTGGATGATGCCACACACTACCATCACACGCTGGCATTGGTTGGGGATGTGCGTCAGACGCTGGGAAGATTAAATGACTCTCTCGGTTCTGAGAGAACTGATAAAACTCAGTGGCTGACTGCTTGCAGTGGGAAGAAAGCGGCCTGGCAGTCGTTCAAACAGCAGCGCGTTCTGAATCCGATTTTGCATGACGAATATTGGAACGGATCGGTGTTAACTCAACCTGCCGCCATCAAGATCGCCACCGATTGGGCCAAGGCGCGTGACGCGATCTGTTTCTTCGATGCGGGCGATGTGCAGGCGAATGGATTTCAAATCGTGGAAGATGAACGTCCCGATCGAACTTTCACTGAAACCGGGGCCAGCTACATGGGCTTTGCTGTCTCGGCACTGCTGGCAACCGGCGTGGCCTCGAAACCGTTCTACGCGCTGGCATTGACGGGCGATGGATCGTTCACGATGAATCCGCAGATCTTAATCGACGGCGCTGAGCATGGCGCGCGCGGTTGTATCCTTTTGCTCGACAATGGGCGCATGGGCGCTATCACTGGCTTGCAAAACGATCAGTATGAACAGGGCTTCGCCACATGGAACACTGTCCACGTCGATTACGCGGCATGGGCGCGCGCAGTGCCCGGTGTATTGGCCTTAGACGGCGGACGCACACCCGAATCGCTTACCTCCGCGCTGGAACAGGCCGGCAATCACAATGGGTTGACGCTCATTCATGTGCCGGTTTATTTTGGTCCGGATCCGCTGGGCGGCATGGGCGTCTATGGCCGCTGGAACGTCGGCAACTGGTGCGACGAGGTGCAGAAGTTGCGCCACACAATCGGGTTGTAGCGGCTCTCAAAACAAAGGACGGCCACATGAGTTCATTGACTCCCGAAAAAATCAGCAAGCTCGAAGACATCGCCCGCAGCTTGCGCGTGGACAGTCTGCGACTAATCCATCGCCGTGGCGCGGGCCATCCGGGCGGAGCATTGTCAGCGGCAGAGATCATGGCAGTGCTCTATTTTCATGTGCTGCGCGTTGACCCGGCAAACCCCCACTGGGCTGAACGCGATCGCTTCATCTTGAGCAAGGGGCATGGCTCAGCCGTGCTGTACGCGGCACTCGCTCGACGCGGCTTCTTCCCATTCGCTGAGCTCGACAATTGGGGCGCGGTGGATTGTCCACATCAGGGTCATCCCGATCGGTTCAAAACCCCCGGCGTGGATATGACCAGCGGCTTGCTCGGTCATGGAGTGGCCATCGGCGTTGGACTGGCCTTGGCCGCGCGACTGAAGAAGCAGGGCTATCACACCTACGTTCTGCTGGGCGATGGCGAATCCCAGGGCGGTATTGTCTGGGAAGGGGCGATGGCTGCGGCTAAGTATCGCCTGTCGAATCTGACGGCCATTGTGGACTACAACGACGTTCAACTGGATGGTCCGGTCCACGAGGTCATGCCGCTCGAACCGCTGGCCGATAAATGGGCGGCGTGGGGCTGGCGCGTGTTGGAGATCAACGGGCACGATGTGCGACAAGTGTTCGAGGCGCTCGAAACGGCCAGCCAGATTCACGATCGACCCACGGTCATCCTCGCGCATACCACCAAAGGCAAGGGCGTCTCTTACATGGAGAATCAATCGTATTGGCACGGG
>JAUQXD010001427.1 GCA_030834835.1 Thermoflexales bacterium
AACACCAGATTCCAGATTTCCAGATAGCGCGGGCAGTCGCCGTTGACGCTGCACACGTGGCCGGGCACGTCTTGCTTGTTGCAGAATTCCGGGCCGCGCTCGTAATGGATTTCGCTGTCGGGACCGCATGGCCCGACCTCGGCCATTTCCCAGAAGTTGTCTTTGCGCCCGAAGAACAGCAAATGCGACTTATCGAAGCCGGGCTGCTTGCGCCAGTAATTCGCGGCCTCGTCATCGCGCGGAATCACGCCCTGCTCGTCTTCAAAGCACGTCGCCCACAAGCGGCTCTTATCTAGGCCCCAGACTTCGGTCAATAGTTCCCACGCCCACGCGATGGCTTCTTTCTTGTAGTAATCGCCAAACGACCAGTTGCCTAGCATCTCGAAGAGCGTGTGGTGCGTCGTATCGCGGCCCACATCGTCCAGGTCATTGTGCTTACCCGCCACGCGCATGCACTTTTGCGAGTCGGCCACACGCGAATACGGGCGCGTGCCGATACCCACGAACACGTCCTTAAATTGCACCATGCCCGAGTTGGTGAACAGCAGCGTATTGTCACCGGCCGGAATCAGCGGCATCGATGGGACGATCGTGTGACCACGCTCGCGCATGAAATTCAAGAATTGATCGCGAATCTCGGCGCTGGTTAGAGTCCGATGTTCCATCGGCACCCGAGCGGCCTTAGCTGGCCCGATCGGTTTGGCGGCGGCTTTAGGCGCGGTCTTGGGCGCGGCCTTCGACTTGGCAGGCGTCGCTTTCTTAGCGACAGCGGGTTTCTTGGCAACAACCGGTTTCTTGGTCGCAACGGCCTTCTTCGCCGCGATGGCTTTCTTCGCCGCCGGCTTCGACTTGGCAACCGCCTTCGATGGTTTCTTAGTCACTACTGCTTTATTCGCCATACGAGCCTCTTCTTCTCCACGGATAGGGAGAGACGTTCCGGGGAACGTCTCTCATGGACATCATTGTACTATAAAAGCTATGGATGGATCAAAGGGCGCATGTGCTATAATTCCAACCACCAGGACGCCAGGCACGCAAAGTCGACGCGGGTTTCTGCGCGGTCTTTGTGCCCTGGCGGCTCATATTTATGGAGCGATCATCCATGATGTCTATCGACGAACAAGTGGCCCTGTTGATGCAAGGCACCGACTATGGCGACGCGCAGTTGCAGCAGGCCATGGCGCGCGAATTGAAAGAGCGTCTCATCGAGTCCGAGCAGACCGGTCGGCCGTTGAAGGTCTACTGCGGTTTCGATCCCACTTCGAGCGATCTGCATCTGGGGCACACCATCCCCATGCGCAAGCTGCGCCAGTTTCAGGAACTGGGCCACGAGATCACGTTTCTCATCGGCAACTACACGTCGTTGATCGGCGACCCGTCCGACAAGGACAAGCTGCGCCCGCAGCTCACCGCCGACCAGGTCGGACACAACGGCCGGACCTACGCCGAGCAGTCGTACAAGATTCTCGATCGCGCCAGGACACGAGTGCGTTACAACGCCGAGTGGCTGAGCGAACTGTCGTTTGTCGAGTTGATCAAACTCGCCTCGAACTTCACCATCCAGCAATTCATGACGCGCGAGAACTTCAAGCTGCGGCTGGAGCGCAACGATCCAGTCTACCTGCACGAGACGTTCTATGCGCTGATGCAGGGCTACGATGCCGTAGCGCAGACCGCCGACGTGCAGGTGGGCGGCAGCGATCAGCTGTTCAATATCATCGTCGCGGGCCGCAAGATGCAGGAATCGGTCGGCCAGAAACCGCAGGTCGGCATCCTGATGGGCATTCTGCCCGGCACCGACGGCGTGGTGCGCATGTCCAAAAGCCTGGGCAATCACATCCCCATCCTGGCGACGCCGGAAGACATGTACGGCAAGGTGATGAGCCTGCCCGATGCCGCCATGCCGATCTTTTTCAAGTTGGTCTCGCGCTACACGCCCGCGCAGATCGCGGCGATTGAGCAGGGTCTGGCCGACGGCTCGCGCCATCCGCGCGATGTAAAGATGGAACTGGCGCGCGAGATCGTCACCATCTTCCACGACGCCGAAGGCGCGCAGGCCGGCGAGCAGCACTTCGTCAGCGTGTTTCAGCAGCACACTCTGCCCGACGAGATGGACGAAGTCAAAATTGATCACGCAATGACGCTGACCGACCTGCTGATCTTCACGCAGGCCGCCAAAAGCAAGAACGAAGCGCGCCGCTTGATCGATCAGGGCGGCGTCAAACTCGACGGCGAAGTGCTGGCCGAAGCGATGAAACTGATCGAAGTCACCCGGCCCGGCGTCTTACAGGTGGGCAAGCGAAAGTTTGTGCGGTTATTGCCTTAGTCAATCTGACGAGTGACGATTAAACACTCACTCGTCACTCGTCACTCATCATTATGAACTCACCAGAACCCCTCCCCGATCTCGACAGCACGCCGCCCGGCTTCAAGTCCGGTTTTGTGGCCATTGTGGGCAAGCCCAGCGCGGGCAAATCCACTTTGCTCAACGCCTTTTTGGGCCAGAAGATTTCGATCGTTACGCACAAACCGCAGACCACGCGCGGTCGCATTCTG
>JAUQXD010001428.1 GCA_030834835.1 Thermoflexales bacterium
TAGGGAGAGGGGATCAGGGATCAGTAATCGGTCGATCGGTAAATTGGTAGATTGGTAGATCAGTCGTTGGTAGATTGGTAAGCGGTCAAACGAAAACCCGTCGAGTCCTGGGAGACACGGCGGGTTTTTCGATCAGGCACAGCGTTGCACCGTGCTGCAGCCCGGCGCTTATTTTGTCATCTCACCCGACGCGTGCAGCGTAACTGAATTCATACTCGAACTGACTTCGATAGCGACGCGCTGCCCCTGAAACGTGTACTTCTGTGTGATGACGGCAATGTCCGAGGACAGGTCTCGCACGTATTGCTCGACGAAGGTGTGATCGTCCTGCCAGTGTCCTTTGACGGCGACGGTCAATTTTTCCGGCCCCTGCCCCCCGACGAATTCTACCGGGTTGAGCCGATAGACGTTGTCCAGACCGCCGGTCACCACCACCGTTTGATCGCCCGGCCACAGTGTTTCCGATCGATAAGTGTTGCCTTCGGTAAACGTGAGCGTTACCGCCTGGAATAAATCGCCTGCGCCGCCCGTGATGGTGAACGTCTGGCCGGAGATCTGGCGCGCCAGTTCCGGCAGAGGCGTCACCGGCTGCTCCGGATGTTCGATGTTTTGGATGGCCGTTTGCAGCCGCTGGACCGCCGCGGGATTGGCGGGCAGCACGTCCGTCGATTGCGCAGCGGGCAGCAAGTAAGTCTGAACCAGCTGCTTTGGCGCGGGAAACTGTGGATCGGGCAGCCCGGCCGTAAACACCACCACCATGTCCAGTTTCGGCAGCACAAAGATATATTGTCCGCCGAAGCCGTGCGCGGAATAGCCGCCGAACGCGTCGATCCACCACCCGTAACCGTAGCCGTCATCTTCCGCCGCGTTCATCAAGCCTTTAGTCTCGCTGTGTTTGGTCGAGGACGCCGCCACCCACTGCTCGGGCACCAACTGAACGCCGTTCCAGCGGCCGTGCTGCAAATACAGATAACCGATCTTTGCCATATCGCGCGGCCTCAACATCAGGCCGCTGTTGCCAGGCGTGTGCCCCTGGGGATCGGATGACCAATCGAACTCAGTGATGCCCAACGGCTCGAATAACTTCTGCTGCGCATACTCGCGCAGTGTCAGGCCGATGGTCTTTTGAATGATGATCGACATGAGGTAGGGCAGGCCGTTGTCGTAGAAGAACGTCGTGCCCGGTTGCCACAGGACGCTGTCATAAGTGAGGATGAAGCTGCCCGTGTTGAAGTCGGCGGGTTTGTTAGTGAGATCGGGCAACGTGGTCGTGTTGTACCCCGCCGACATGGTCAGCAGCTGTTCGAGCGTCAGGGCTTTGAGGTAGCGATCGGCCTTCGCGCGATCGATGTCGGGAAAGAAATCCAGCGGGGACTGTTGCAGGCTCGTCAGGTGGCCGTCTGCCAGCGCTTTGCCCGCCATGATCGACGTGACGCTCTTGGTCATGGAAAACGCCGGATGCAGCATCTCGCGTTGATACGGCGGGAAATAGACTTCACTCACCAGATAACCGTGGCGGATGATCAAGACGCTGTGGATGTTCAGATTGCGAGCCTGAATGTCCTGCAGCATCTGCAAGATGCGAGTGGAGTCAAGCCCCTGTTCCTCGGGCGTCGAGGTGCGCCACTCATTGCCCGGCCAATAAGCGGGCGGCGCCAACGTCGCGCAAGCGCCGAGGAGAACGGCAATCGTGGCGAAGGTGAGACATTGGGCGATCAGCTTAAGGCGCATGCTTCCTCCGTGACAGCGCCGCCGCCGCGCGTCAATTCATTAAACCGGGTTCGGGCGGTAATAGCAATGCGTTTTCAACGGGAAAGGGTTAAGTTTCTTTGCATCTGTTGGGGCAAGCGTCGCTCGTCGGGAGCAATCAAACTCAGCAAGTAGAATTATTTTTCGTGGAGTGGTTAGATCGTCGCCATGGACATCAAACCGATCAAAACCAAAGCCGATTACCGGGCCGCGTTAGCCGAAATCGAGCGGCTGTTTGACGCTAAACGCGGCACGCCGGAAGGTGATCGCCTGGATGTGCTGGCGACTGGACGCTGCGCGGCAGCAACAACCACGCGAAGTCGGCCTCCGCCGACTAGAAGCCAGCCGACGCAGGTCGGCTTTGTGTAACTGTAGGCGCGATTTCTAATCGCCAGCGTTACTACTCAGCCGTCATTGCGAGGAGCGCTTCTCAGCGACGAAGCAATCTCCGGCGTAGCCGGCAACATTCGCCGATGGGCACGGAGATTGCTTCGCATCCTTCGCCTTCAGCCCGCAAACAGCGGCGGGCTTCCGCTCAGGACACTCGCAACACTTGCACCCACTGCGTGCAGTGCGGTGTGACGGTGGCTGAGTAGATACTCGCCAGCAGACTTTAGGAACGCTTTCCACAGTTTCAGGACAAACGACCATGACCAAGAAATTTGCGCCGGTCCATCCGGGCGAGATTTTGCTGGAAGAGTTTCTAAAGCCGCTGGGTGTCAGCCAGTACCGGCTGGCGCACGATATTGGCGTGCCGCCGCGCCGCATCAACGAGATCGTGCACGGCAAGCGAGCCATCAGCGCCGATACGGCCCTGCGCCTGTCGCGCTATTTTAGCCTGTCCGAGCGATTCTGGATCAACTTGCAGGCGCATTACGATCTGGAAGTCGAAAAGGATCGACTGGCGGGGCGGCTGGAACGCGAAGTGCGCGTGCTGGCGAACAGCCCGGCAGTTTAGGCGTGTGGTTGACGGACAAGAAAACCCTTCGAGTCTTTCGAGACTCGAAGGGTTTTTAGATCAGACGAAGAGGGGGCTACTTACCGGTGGTCTTTTTAGCCACTTTCGGCGCGGACAGGATGTATTCCTTGTTCTTGGGCGATCGGGGGCCGTAGTGCGACTTGACGGCGAGTTCGGCCTTTTGCACTTCCAGCAGCACAGCCTTCAGACGATCATCGCGCGCTTTGGTGGCGGCTTTCTGGGCCTGCTTGGCCAGATTGACTTTGGCCTCCAGGTCGTTGAGTTCGTTCACGAACCCCTGTAACCCGGTGACGTCGAGTTTGGGGCCGTCGGCGTTGGCCTTGGCTCCGGCGAGCAATTGCTCCAATCGTTCCTGCGCGGTGACTGCTTTCTTCGCCATGATCACAACCTCCTGAATGATTTAGTTTAGCGCGCCGGCGAGGCACGCTAACGGGCAAAAAGGGGGTGTTTCAGGTCAAAAACGCCGCAATAGCCATTAAACCAGAGTGCGATCTTTTATCTGCGTGCCGCCACTTTGTTAAACCAGCCCGCGATCATTTATACGCATGCCGCCAAACTTTGGAAACCTGCCACGACTTTTTGGCGGATAGCCGCGAAACTTTCGCCGCATGCCGCGACTTTATTAAACCCGCCCGCGATCATTTGTATGCATGCCGCCAAACTTTGGAAACCCGCCGCGATCTTTTGGCGGACGCCTGCCAAACTTTCGCCGCAGGCCGCCATTTGATTAAACCAGAGCGCGATAGAGTTGTTGCACCAACAGAATTTACCGCAGGAGTTATACGCGAGTCAACGGGAGTTTGGTACTATACTGTGATGGCGAACGGCAGTGACAGGCTGGATGGGATCATGTCAGGGCAATCCGTGATGGTGCGGGATGAGTACGATTTTAGTCGGAACGAGGGAAGAAGGCAAGTCTTCGCCGCACCCCCGCTGTCGCCAGAAGCATGCGACATCTACAACCCTTTCCTGAGTTGAAAGGGCCAACTCAGGAAAGGGGTGACTTTGAAAGAGACGATCCGCCACGTTCATGTCATTAGCTGCTGAAACTCTGGCATCGAACGTATTGGATCAAATAGATCGTCTACTCGCGCATATAGGCGCGCGATGCCATCCTGCTTGATGGCTCGGTGAAGCATTTCGATTGCTTCCGGTGGTTTTTTCAGAAGAATCAAGGCAACACTACGATTATAAAAATCACTGACATGTTCAAGTGGCAGACCAACCATGTGGTTGAGATCAGCTTCACCAAGAGCAGCTTTACCCATGGCTATGTATGTAGCGGCACGTCGAACCAGGCCAAATGATCTATTCGGGTCTGATTTGATCGCTAGTGTGAGATCTTCGATTGCTTTTTCATAGATACCTAGTTTGCGATACGTTTCCCCACGCCATACAAGGGCCATTACACTGTTCTTATTTGCTTCAACAGCATGATCAAAATCGGCAAATGATTGTTCAAATTCGCCCATGAATCGGTAAGTTAGTCCGCGTTGAATAATCGCAGATATGCCGTTGCTAATCTCAATGGCGCAATTGAAGTCTTGTATAGCTCTGTCAAATTGTCCTCGTCGTTGATAAACCTCACCTCGGTCGATGTATACCCAATCATATCTCTGATTTAGATCGATAGCGTGGTTGAAATCTTCTAGGGCTTTTTCTTCGTCGCCGTTTTGCTGATGCGTCTCTCCTCGACTACCATATGCCCAAGCATTCTTATCATTCAATTCGATAGCACGATCAAAATTCTCAAATGCTTTGTCATATTCACGGATTCGTCGATAAGTCTCGCCACGGGACG
>JAUQXD010001429.1 GCA_030834835.1 Thermoflexales bacterium
CGCGTCGATGTGACCACGGGCTACACCGATGGCGATCTGACCGAAGTGTCCGGCGATCTGCAGCAGGGCGATCAGGTCTACACCAGTGAGCCGCCGGCCGCGCAGTCGCAGGGCGGCTTTGGCCTGTTTGGCGTCCGTGCAGTCGGCCGGTAAGGAATCGTGTAAAGCAGAGGCGGCTCCACGCCGCCGGGAACGCGGGCGTGGGAGCCCGCTCTGCTACCGACGTGTGGTGCGTTTGGCGTCCGTGCGGTCGGCCGGTAAGGAATCGTGTAAAGCAGAGGCGGCTCCCACGCCGCCGGGAACGCGGGCATGGTAGCCCGCTCTGCTACCGACGTGTGGTAAGGAGTTATCATGAAGAAGCGACGAACAATCATTATCATCGGCGTAATCGTCGTGCTGTTGGCGGCAGGCGGCGTTTACCTGGCAACCCGATCGACCGGCAGCAGCCAGGCGGCGACCAATCAACTCCTGGCGAATTTGCCGACGGTCGCGGTCGTGCGCACGACGCTGGCGAACGCGGTGGACTCGACGGGCAGCATCGCGCCCGTTGAGAAAGTTCAATTGTCGTTCGGTGCGGCCGGGACCGTGCAGACCGTGAAGGTGGCGGTAGGCGATCGGGTTAAGCAGGGCGACGTGCTGGCGACGCTCGATCCGGAGGATCTGCAACTGAAATTGACGCAGGCCGGGCAAACATACCTCGTTCAGCAGATCACGTACAGTGACACGATTCAAGCCGATCCGCGCGATGTGGCGCTGGCGCAGGCGTCGTACGATAACGCTGTGGCGGCCTATCGGGCGGCGCAGCTGGATTACGATAACCTGGCGCTCAGGCAGACGACGCAGTGTTCACAACTCACGACGGCCCAGGCTTCGCTCGATCGAGCGCAGACGGCTTACGATCGAGTGGCGAACGATCATCAGGCAAAGCAGTATCTGGTGCCCGGCGGCAAGTTTTATAATCTGGTGACGTCGCTGGACAATGCCAAATCCGCTTACGATCAAGCCGTGTCCAACTGCAACGTGGCTAAGTTGAGTCTGAATGACAGCAGCCTGCGATCGGCTCAGGCGCAAGTGCAGACGGCGAAGAACAATCTGGACAGCCTGATTTCACCGCGCGCCGAAAAGCAAATCCAGGCGGCGGCGAAGCTGGAGCAGGCCCGATTGTCCCTGGTGCAAGCCCAACGGAACCTGGCGGATGCGACGCTGGTCGCGCCGTTCGACGGGGTGATAACGGCGGTCAATGCCAAAGTCGGCGTGGCCGCGTCTGGCGGGGCGGTGGAACTGGCCGATTTCAGTCAACTGCATGTGGATGTGCTGGTGGACGAAACTCAAATTGAGGCGGTGAAGGCGGGCCAGCGGGTCAATTTGACGCTGGATGCGATGGACGGGATCACGTTGACGGGCACAGTGGACCGCATCGATCCGACGGGCACGGTCAGCCAGGGCGTGGTGAACTACAGTGTGCGCGTCAACCTCGATGCGACCGACGCCGCGCTGCGATTGGATATGACGGCGAACGCCTCGATTTTGGGCGAGACGCATGAAAACGTGTTGGCGGTGCCGACCACGGCCATTCGCACGGGTGGCTTTGGCGCGTTTGCCGGGCAAGCCGGTCAAATTGCGGCCGGTCGCCAGAATGCAGGCGGTCAAGGTGCAACGGGTGGTCAGGGCGCGACTGGCGGTCGCACCGTAACCGATACGCAGGCCGCAGGCGGTCAGGCACGCCAGCGCGCACAGGGCAGTTTTGTGATGGTTATTGAGAACGGTCAGCCGCGACCCGTTCAGGTCACCGAAGGCCTCACGTCCGGCGATCTGGTCGAAGTGACCGGCGATTTGAAGGAAGGCGATCTGGTCGTCGTCGGCGAGTTGACCTTGCCGACCGGCACACGTCCGACCGGCGGCTTCCCCGGCGGTGGGGGCGGTTTTCCGGGCGGCGGACCGGGTGGTGGCGCAGGCGGACCTCCGCCGTTCTAACACTGCACAATGCATAGTGCATAATGCATAATTCATAATGCGTAAAGCGTACTGCGTAAAGTGGAGCAGGTCATGATCGAAATTGAGAACATCACGAAAGTGTATCAAATGGGCGAGACCGAAGTGCGCGCGCTTGATGGCGTCACGCTGACGATCGACGACGGCGAATGGGCGGCCATCACCGGGCCATCGGGCTCGGGCAAGAGCACGCTGATGGCGATCCTGGGCTGTCTGGATTCACCGACGAGCGGTTCGTACAAACTCGATGGGATCGACGTGGCGAAGATGCGCGACGACGAACTGGCGTCGGTGCGCAACAAGAAGATCGGCTTTGTGTTTCAGCAGTTTAACTTGCTGGCCCGCACCAGTGCGTTAGAGAACGTGGAACTGCCGCTGCTCTATTCCAGCGTGAATCATCGGCGTGAGCGGGCCAAAGCCGCGCGCGAAGCGGTGGGTCTGGGTGATCGCATCAAGCACCGCCCCAACGAACTCTCCGGCGGGCAGCAACAGCGCGTCGCCATTGCGCGGGCACTCGTCACGGAGCCATCGATCATCCTGGCCGACGAGCCGACGGGCAACCTCGATTCGAAGACGGGCAAGGAGATCATGGATCTGTTTGCCGAGTTGCATCGCACGCGCGGCATCACCGTGATCTTCGTCTCGCACGATCCGAGCATTGCGGCCAATGCCCACCGCGTGATTCATATTATGGATGGGCAGATAGCGTGAGGGGGAGATTAGTAAATTGGTAAATTGGTAAGTTAGTGAATCGGTCGGTCGGTCACAGTGTTGCGAATCTACCGGTCCCCAATCTACCAATCTACCAATCTACTAATTCCCAATCTACTAACCGACAGGGAGCACCATGCGACTCTACTTCTCTCAATATGTCCGCAGCGCGCTGCGGGCCTTGGTGGCTAATAAGTTACGATCGGCCTTGACCATGCTCGGTATCGTCATCGGCGTGGGGGCCGTGGTCGCGCTATTGTCGATCGGGACAGGCGCGCAGGCGGCGATTACGGGTCAGATTTCGGGCATCGGCGCGAACCTGATCACGATCTTCGCCGGGTCGCGCAACAACACCGCGCCGTCCGGTGCGGGCGGTGGCGCAACGGCGGTGCTGACCTATGAAGAGGCCCAGCAGCTGCGCGGCTTGCCGGGTGTGGCGGCGGTCGCGCCGCAGGTTCAATCTCGACAGCCTTTGAAATATCAGAGCAAGCAGGTCAACACGCAGGTGGTCGGCGTGGTGCCGGACTACGCGATTGCGCATCCCGATCAACTCGATCGCGGCCGCTTCATCACGCAGAGTGATCTCAGCAGCAAGTCGCGGGTGGTGGTCGTCGGCGCGCAAACGGTGACCGATCTGTTCGGCGGCCTCGATCCAATCGGCAAGTCGATCAAGATCAACGGCATCCTGTTTCAGGTGGTCGGCGTCGTGAAGTCGCAAGGCTCAGGCGGCTTTGGCTTCAGCCGCGACTCGACGGCCTACGTGCCGTTGACGACGGCGTTGGCGCGCCTGTCGCGCACGCGCGTGGGCGGCGAGCAAACCGTCTCGACGATCGAAATATCGGCCTCGAATGCCGACAGCATCGAAACGGCTAAGGCCGCTTTGACTGAGAAGCTGCGCAAGCTGCACAAGATCGGCCTGGGCGAAGCGGACGATTTTTCAGTGTCGTCGCAAGCCGATATTCTCTCGGCGGCGACCCAGATTACGAGCATTTTGACGGTGTTTCTGGGGGCCATCGCCGGCATCTCGCTGGTGGTGGGCGGCATCGGCGTGATGAACATTATGCTGGTCTCCGTCACCGAGCGCACCAAAGAGATCGGTTTGCGCAAGGCGGTCGGCGCGCGGCGCAGCGATATTCTGTATCAGTTTCTCACCGAGACCATCACGCTGTCCGTGTTGGGCGGCATCATCGGCATTCTGGTGGGCGCGGCGATTTCGGCGCTGGTCACTGCGACCGGCCTGTTGACCACCAAAGTGTCGATCGAATCGGTGGTGCTGGCGTTTGGCTTCTCGGCAGCGGTGGGCATTTTCTTCGGGATTTACCCGGCCAATCGGGCGGCGGGCCTGAAACCGATCGAGGCGTTGCGATACGAGTAAAGAATAATGCGTATTGCGTAATGCGTAATGCGTGACCCGTTCGGACATGCTATGATCAAGCGATGGACTCCAGCCGCATGAGTCGCTTCAATTCACCCATCCACACCCTGTTGCCGCAAGCCACTGCCGTGCGCTTGCTGCGCATCATGCTGTCGATTTCGCTGGTGCCCGCGCTGATCGGCGCGCTCGCGTTCTGGGCAGGGTTGGGTGCAGAATCGGCGGTGATCATGCTGCTGATTATGTGGCCGAACGGCGTGGCGTGGTTGTTCGTGATCCTGCCCGGCCTCGATCGACGCCTGGGACAGCGCTACCTGCCGATCGCGCTGATCTTGACGATCGCGGCGCAAACGCTGGAAAGCTCGTTGGTGTCTTTCGCCAATTCGCCGCTGGAGCCGCGTTTCAGAGTGATGAATGCGCAGCGCTTCGCGCCGCCGGTCGATATGCGACTGGTGGAGCCGTTGTTCCTGTTGCTCGTGGCGGTCGTCATCGCGGCCTGGGCATATGGGCGGCGCGGGGCGTGGTTGGCCGCCGGGCTATCGGGCGTGTTGATGATTATCGGCGGCATCGTCGAAGAGCTGCTGACGGGCATGCCGCGACCGGGCGCGCTGCTGTTATTCGGCGCCATCTCGCCGTGGCCGATCGTGGCGGCCATTGCGTTGCGCCTGCCGCTGCTGGTGGTCGCGGGTTACATCGTAGGCACGCTGGCCGAGCAGGAACGTCAACAGACGGTGGCCTTGAGCGCCGCCAATGCCAAACTGCGCGAGCAGGCGGCCACCGCCGAGCAACTGGCGACCGCGCGCGAGCGCAACCGGCTGGCGCGCGATCTGCACGATACGCTGGCTCACTCGCTGGCGGGTCTGGTGGTGCAGCTGCAAGCGATCGATACGCTGCTGAAGGCCGAGCCGGAGGCCGCTCGATCGGAGTTGGTGAAAGCGCAACAGCTGGCGCACACCGGCTTGCAAGAGGCGCGGCATGCCATTCAAGATTTGCGCGCCAACCCGATCGACGATCTGGGCCTGGTGCGCGCGTTGGAACGTGAGGCGCTCGATTTTGGTGAGCGGGCGGGCGTGCAGATCGAATTGCACATCGGTGAACCGAAAACGGCGGTGACGGACACCGTGGCGACGCAACTGCTGCGCATTGCCAACGAAGCCTTCAACAACATCGAGCGGCACGCGGACGCGCAGCGGGTCAGAGTTTCGCTGCAACCGGAGAATAATCACCTGACCCTGATCGTGGCCGATGACGGGCGCGGCTTCACCGCCGACGAAGTCAGCGGCGATCGGTTTGGCTTGCAGGGCATGCGCGAACGCGCCGAAATGATCGGCGGCACGCTGCACGTGATGAGTGCAGTCGGGCAGGGCACAACGATTCAATTAACAATGAGCAATGATCAATGAACAAAATTCGCGTGCTGCTGGCGGACGATCAAGACATCATTCGCACGGGGCTGACGATCATCCTCAATCATCAGGCCGATATTGAAGTGATCGGGCAGGCGGCCGATGGCCTGGAAGCGGTTGAGTCTGCGAAGCGCTGGCAGCCCGACGTGATCTTGATGGACATCAAGATGCCGCGCCTCAACGGCATTCAGGCCACACGGCAGATCGTGGCGGCGCTGCCCAAAACGCAGATCATCATTCTCACCACGTATGACACTGATGACTGGGTGTTCGACGGCATTCGCGCCGGAGCGATCGGTTATCTGCTTAAAGACACGTCTGGTGACAATCTGGCCGAGGCGGTGCGCGGCGCGCTGCGCGGCGAATCGCAGATCGATCCGACCGTGGCGCGCAAGGTGCTGCGCGAATTTCAGCAACTGACTACGCGCCGATCCACTGCGCCGCAGCCCGTGGTTGAAGAAGAACCGTTGGAGCGGTTGACCGATCGAGAAGAGGAAGTCCTCAAGTTGTTGGCGGGCGGTTTA
>JAUQXD010001430.1 GCA_030834835.1 Thermoflexales bacterium
GCAATCGCTGCCCATCGTGATCCGCAATCCGCAGGGCGACGTCATCAGCACCGTGGCCTAGCTCAAGCACGCTTTCCCCGCCCGATCTGGACATCCAGATCGGGCGTTTTTTTTTGAGTTTCAGCCGCAACGAAATAGCCATGCCATTGTATGCGAATCACAACGCGCGCCCAACAGATCGCCAATGTTCGCTCAATGGTCAGCGCAAAATTCCGTGCTATTGTAATGATAGAACGCGATGCACACTCTGCTTCACACCCGTAAGGAGGCAGCATGGCAACGGAAAGGCAGGTTATGCCTATGTAGAAAGCGAGGTAAGCAATGAACACCAGGCATCAAGTCCATGAATTCGTCAATCTGGTTAAAGTGTTTCGCGATGGTCGACAGGAGAGTGTCAGTATGCCGCGCTGGGTGGCCGAGTTAGAGCTGGGCTGCATCAGTTACGAACAACCTGACGTGACGCGCGCCCGAATCGAGTCCATCGAAATCGACCCGCAGGCGCCTTATCCGGCCAGGCCCGTCAATCCGGAACGGCTGCGTGAGATTGCGCTCTACCTGGCAACCTTCCTGTCCGCGCCGCTCGTCGCGTAGTATCAATAGTTCACGAAAGTATTCTGAGCGGAGTGCTGCGCGCTTGTCGCAGAACGGAGTCGAAGGATGCGGCCTGCGCAAAACGCCCTGTAATACACTCACTCACCCGATTTGCCCACCCGCAAGTCGGGTTTTCATTTTCCCCGATCGTCTTATAATGAAGACGCCGATATACTATCGGCAAGGGAGGCTATTTTTATGGCAAACAAAAAAGTACCGATGGAACACGACAAGAAGATCGCGCTGGTAGCGCACGACAACAAGAAGCGCGATCTGGTGGAATGGGCGAAATTCAACCGCGACCTGCTGGCGCACCACAAAGTGTATGCGACCGGCACCACGGGCACGATCCTTGAGCAGGCGCTGGGCTTCGACATCGTCAAGTTGCAAAGTGGGCCGCTGGGCGGCGATCAACAGATCGGGGCTAAGATCGTCGACGACGAAATCGACTTCCTGATCTTCTTCTGGGATCCACTCGAACCGCAGCCGCACGACCCTGACGTGAAGGCGTTGCTGCGCATGGCAGTGGTGTGGAATATCCCCATCGCCTGCAATCGCGCCTCCGCCGACTTTATGATCTCATCGCCGCTGATGGACGGCGAATACGATCGACTCGTCACCGATTATGATGCCTATCGGACACGCCGTATCGACGACGGCGGAGCGCTCGAGAGCGACCAGGCCACGCGGCCCTTCGTAGCACCTGAAGCTGTGGCCGAACCCGTCGCAGCAGATGCGCGCGGGCCCGTCGTCGCGCTGAAAGTGTAAGCTCGCCGCATCACGATTTAACGTCCGCCGGAGCAACCCTCCGGTGGACGTTTCGTATCGAATACCCCAAACAGGCTCTATGAATTCCGCCTATCGCGTCCAGACCGAGCAGTACGTGCGCGTCGCCATCGGCCGCGACTACGCCGATGTGCCCCCACCCGTGGCGTCTTCAAAGGCGACGCTAAAGAGTCGATGGATGTGAAAGTCACGATCACGGCCATCTGATTGCTTCGTCGTCATGCCCGAGTGCCTCCGTCGGGCATCCACACACTCCAAGAGCAACTCCCTCTTGATCGCGCCCAAAACGGGCTTACAATGAAAGTGACTCAATCGGACAGCGGACATTTGCCCCGGAGCAAAACAGGAGGTCGCCATGGTACACCTCGATCTGACGGCGGACGAACGTGAGCTATTGGTCAACACGTTGATGACGTGCATCTCCGACCTGCGCACGGAGATCAGAGATACCGATCGGCGCGAGTACAAAGAGGACTTGAAGCAGCGCGAAGCGGTTTACAAGAAACTGCTGGCCGCCTTGCAGGCCGCCCCCGAAGTCGTGACTGCGTAAGGTGTCGGTGCGGAAGTCTGAAGCAGATCTGAATGCATGATTGCCTGCGCCGTACATTCGACGGCGCGGGAACCACTGACGTTTGAAACAGGAGCGTAGGGCAAGCGAAGGGCAACAGTCAAGTCAGCCAGAGCACGGTCGGGTATAGTAACAATCGAAGAGTAGCGTGGGCGAACATCTCTTCTTCTCCTCCTTGTTTTTGCCTGAGCGGTGATGGACAGCGACCATCGCCGCTTTTGGCGTCTACGTACCGGGCCACACAATTTGTTATGCTCCGTTCTATTGACAACCCACCAGACGGGTGCAAAATAGAGTTGTGGCAAATTTCACTACAGAACTCTCAGGAGGCACTTCATGACGTACCAATGTGAAATCAAAGACCAGGCGGCGCAGCCTACCCTCTCAATTCGAACCCATGCCGCCGTTGAGCAATTACCGCAGGTATTCGGCCAGGCCTACGGCGCGATCATGCAATACCTGGGTGAGTTGGGCGAACAGCCGGTCGGCATGCCATTCGCCGCCTACTACAACATGGACATGCAGAATCTCGACATCGAAATCGGCTTTCCCGTGTCGCGCCCACTGCCCGATCGGGGTGAGCTAAAAAGTGGTGCGCTGCCCGCCGGCAAGATCGCTACGACGATGCACTTCGGTCCCTACGATTCGATCGGTCCGGCGTATGAAGCGTTGACGCAATTCGTGCAGGCCAACGGCTACGCACCCTCCGGCGCTGCTTACGAGTTCTATTTCAGCGAACCGGAAACGCCGCCAGCCGAGATTCAGACGCAGGTCATGTTCCCATTGCTGCCCGTGCCGCAGCCGGCCTGATGGGCCGTTGACCACGCCGGTGTTGCTTCGTCGCCCGACTCTGGAGCCGAGTCGGGCGATTGGCTGTCCCGTACTGACCGCGCCGCGCTCAAAAATGCGGTACACTTGTCGTATCTTCACTGGAGGGCTAACCATGATTCCACTTGCCCCGTTTGGCCGCACCGGTCACTTGAGTTCGCGCACGCTGTTTGGCGCGGCTGCTTTCTGGAGTGTCACACAGGCCGAAGCCGACGCCACCCTTGACCTGATTCTGGAACGCGGCGTTAATCACATCGATACTGCCGCGAGTTATGGCGATAGTGAAGTTCGTCTGGGACCGTGGCTAAAGCATCATCGCGATCAATTCTTCCTGGCGACCAAGACCGAAGAGCGGACGCGACAGGGCGCGCGTGAATCGCTGCATCGTTCGCTCGATCGATTGCACACCGATCACGTCGATCTCTTTCAAATTCACAACGTGGGCGATCCAAAGGAATGGGAGGCGGCGCTAGGCCCCGACGGCGCGCTGGAGGCGTTTATCGAGGCGAAGGCGCAAGGGCTGACGCGC
>JAUQXD010001431.1 GCA_030834835.1 Thermoflexales bacterium
TGAAGCCGCGGCGAGGAAGATTCAGCGTACCCTGCAAATGGTGCGTGAGATGGGCGCGCCGTGGATCGTGGAGTTCTTTCCGTGGGCGTACATCGAGTCGGGCAAGAATTCATTCGACTGGTCACACACCGATCAAGTGATCGATCACGCGCGGGCGCAAGGCCTGACGGTGATTGCGCGGTTGGGTCTGGTGCCGTGGTGGGCGCGGCCCGATGAGCGCGTGCAGCCGACGACCTTCAACTACCTCGATCGTGATCACTACGCCGACTTTGGCGATTTCGTTTACGCCTTCGTCGTCCGTTATAAGGATCGTGTGCAGCACATCATCATCTGGAACGAGCCCAACTTGAGTTTCGAGTGGGGCATGAGACCGGTCGATGCGGCGGCGTATGTTGATCTGTTGAAGGTGGCCTATCAGCGCGCGAAAGAGGCGAATCCCAACGTGATCGTGCTGGGCGGCGCACTCGCGCCGACGGTGGAGCCGATCGGCAGTGAACGCGGCTTGAATGATCTGATCTATCTTCAGCAAATATACGAGGCAGGCGCCAAAGATTATTTCGATGCGCTGGCAGCGCACGCTTACGGCCTCACCCTTCCGATGAGTGATCCACCCGATCGAGAGCGTGTGAACTTCCGGCGCGTGGAGTTGCTGCGGCAGATCATGATCGATCACGGTGATGCGGACAAGCGAGTGTACATCACCGAGGCGGGCTGGAATGACAGTGCACGCTGGAATCAGGCCGTGAAGCCCGCGCAGCGCATCGAATATACGCTGGCCGCGTTCGATTGGGCGCAGCAACAGAATTGGGTGACGATGCTGGCGATGTGGGCCTTCCGGTATCCGCGCGCCACGCGCAACTATCAAGACGGCTGGACGTGGGTGACGGAGGATTTTCAGGCAAGGTCGATCTATCTGGAAGTTCAGCAGAAATTAACAATGACAAATGACAAATGACAAACACGCACCGCGCACCACGCAATACGTGATACTGGCGCTGATTGTCGCTTTTGTTGCGCTGTGGCTCGCGCCCGAGGTCGTCGCGTGGTTCAATCGGGGCGAGGATGAAGCGTGGGCGCGCGTGCAGCAATCGGGCGTGATCCGGTTCGCGATCGATCCATCGTATATGCCGTTCGATGGGCTGGGCAGCCAGGGCGATTTCTATGGCATTGATGTGGAGATTGCACAAGAGATTGCACGTCGCAGCGGACTACGCGCCGAATTCATCATCGCGGGACAGGACAGCCTGTACGATGTGCTGGAAGTGGGCCAGGCCGATGCGACGATCTCGGCGTTAATCGTCAACCCCATCATCGATTACGTGTGGGATTATTCGATGCCGTATTTTGACGCGGGGCAGGTGCTGATAAGACCTCCGAGGTTTTTGCGCAGTACTCCGCAGCAAAGCGACATGGGCAAAACCTCGGAGATCTCGATCGCCGTGGAGTGTGGTTCCGATGGCGATGCGGCGGCGCGGCATCTGGTGCGTCGTCAGGCAGGCATCGAGGTGCGGCAATTCCCAACTGCGAATGAAGCGCTGCAAGCCGTGAGCGCTGGTCAGGTAGGCTCGGCCATCATCGATGCCGTCAGCGCGCGGCAGCTTATTCCGAAGGTGTATCCGCAGTTGACGATTGGCGAGTACGTGACGCACGATCCCCTTGCGATTGCGGTGTGGGGTGAGAGCACGCAGTTATTAGCGGCGATTAATCGCGCGCTGGCAGCGATGCAACAGGACGGCACGACACAAAAGATCATCGATGCGTGGATGGCGAAGTAGGTTGGTAAATTGGTAGATTTGTGGAGTGGTAAATTGGGTAGTGGGTTAGCGTTTTGAGAGCAGGTTGCGCAGGCGTTCCCGCAGCACTTTCCCTCGACCCAGATAGCGATGTCGTTCGTCCTCGATCAAGATGATGCTGCCCGTAGCGTACGGCGGCGTGACGGTTCGCAAGTCCAGGCCATTGAGCCATTGCTTAACATGCTCGCTATTGAGCGTGAAACGCTGCCCCGTGAACTGCGAACTGAAGCGTGTGATCAATTCGTGCGACGGCACGAATGTGCCGTCGATCCATTCACCGATAAGCATGCCGATGGCGATGCAGGGAAAATCACCGAAGTGCGAGATGAATTGCGCGGGCACGGCGTAGACACTTTCACCGCGCGTCAACAACTCTAGACGTTGTCCCTCAAGCACGCCCCTTAGATCAAAGCCGTAAACATCGTGCAAAGCACTGATGACTTCACGTTGCTGATTCTCGTTCAGCAGCGCGAATCCCGCGTGCGCCAGGGTGCGCTGTGGCGGCGAGGCCGGCGGCAACGTGGATGGCGCTTCGACCTTCTCGCGTTTGCGGATCAACGCTGCAAAGAAGCCGGACGTGTCGTACAGGTGCGGCCACAAGCGAACCGCATGTCGAACGTCGTCATCGAATTGCAAATCGCCGTCATGCGTGAGCGCGGGCGCTGTGACAACGTTCTCCACCGACTCGATGGCGGCGGCATTCGGATAGGCGCGCAGCAGTGCATCGATCACCGCTTCATCTTCTTCCGGCGCGAGGGTGCACGTCGCATACACCACTTGCCCGCCCGGCTTCACGGCTTGAAAAGCGCTGTGCAACAACTTGATCTGCCGCTGCTGAAGTTGCAGCTGTTCCGTTGCGGACACAAAGCGCGTCTTGCGGCGTTCGGCGGTGCGCAGGCTTTCGCCGCTGCATGGTGCGTCCAGCAACACATAGTCAAACGTGTCCGGCCACCACTCG
>JAUQXD010001432.1 GCA_030834835.1 Thermoflexales bacterium
TGCTGGGCTACTTCTGGCTGATCCAGTTGTCTGGCGAACACTTGAAGTCTTCGGCCCCGGCCCGTGTGATCAACGTCGCCAGTTACTGGGCCGGCGACCTCGACCTGGCCGATCTGGAATTCAAGCGGCGGCGGTACACCAATGGCGCGGCCTATCGCCAGTCGAAACAGGCAAATCGTATGCTGACGGTGGCCTTCGCGGCGCGGCTGAAGCCCTACGGCGTGACGGTGAATGCCTGTCATCCGGGCGACGTGAATTCGCGGTTGAGCAACGATCTGGGCTTCGGCGGCCAGACCTCGCCGGACGATGGGGCCGACACGCCCGTCTGGCTGGCGACTGATCCGGTGGGCGAACACGTCACAGGCCAATACTTCGAGCAGCGACGCGCGACGCGCTGTCGGTTCGGCGAGGATGCGGCAGCGGTTGAAGCCCTGTATCACGCGTGCCTGGCCTACGCCTGATCGGCGGTCGTGGCTCGCCGGTCCGCTGACGCAGTGTGCACGCAAAAGGTGTCAGCAGAGGCGGCTCCCACGCCGCCGGATACGCGGGCATGGGAGCCCACTCCGCTAAGTGCAGGACAAACTTTGCGTGCACACTTGACGTATGTACTCAAGACGCTTGAAGCCAAACCGCGTATAATAGAGAGGCTGGACGTTCGGGCGCGCGTGGCAATTCACGGTGATCAGCGCGTGGCCTACGCATCTTGCGCTAATTCGGAGGATCGCTTTTGCTTTCACGACAACCCAACAGTCGCATGTGCTTCATCTGCGGCCTGCAAAACCCGGTCGGCCTGCATATGAAGTTGTACAACGATCTCGATCAAAAACACGTCGTCTCGACAGTCACCATTCCCGATCAATACCAGAGTTATCCCGGCGTCGTGCATGGCGGCATCGTCGCCACGATGCTGGATGAAGTGTCGGGCCGCGCGCTGCTCATCGACGGCAGCGATGACGATCTGATGGTCACGGTCAAACTGGAAATCAAATATCGCGCACCCACGCCCACCAACACGCCGCTCAAAGTGATTGGACGCGTGGTGTCGGTGGCGGGCAATCGCGCCAAAGTCGAGGGCGAGATCGTGCTGCCCGATGGCACGGTGTCGGCCACAGCGGAAGCGCTGCTGGCGCGGCCGCCGCAAGCCATGCGCGATCAATGGATTGAAGAATTGCCTTTCTGGAAGGTATATCCTGATTCATGATTGTCGTCAGTGACACGTCGCCCCTGTTGAGCCTGACGCTGGTCGGCCAACTCGATCTGCTGCGGCAGTTGTTCGGCTCGATCGTGATTCCCGAAGCCGTGCGCGATGAGTTGATCGTCGGCGGTGCGGCCTATGGCGATGGCGACAAAGTGATCAATCAGGCGTGGATCATCGTGCGGGCCGTTGCCAACCCGATCGTACTGAAGCTGCTTCAACGCGAACTCGATCGCGGCGAGGCCGAAGCCCTGGCGCTGGCGATCGAACTCAAAGCCGATCTGATCCTGCTGGACGAATTCAAAGCGCGTCGCCTGGCTGACGACTTGAGTCTGCCGCACACCGGCGTGATCGATCTGCTGGGCGAAGCGAAACGCCTGCAATACCTGACAGTGATTAAGCCGACGCTGGATGCTTTGATCAACCATGCTCATTTTCACGTCAGTCAAAAACTCTATCACCGCACTTTGCAAAGTGCAGGAGAATTAGACGATGCCCACCCTGCGTGAACTCACCGAATACCACCGGCCCACGACGATCGATGAGGCCATGAAACTGCTGCGCCGCCGTACGATTCACACCGTGCCGCTGGCCGGAGGCACCGCGTTGGTGCCGGAAGCGTCGCCGGATGTGCAGGCCGTCGTCGATCTGAGCCAGCTGGGCCTGTCGTATGTGAAGCCCCTGGAGATTTCCGAAAACCTCCGAGGTCTTGACATCGGCGCGACGACGACGCTGCAAACGCTGATCGACGACGCCCGGGTGCAAGCCTACGCGGACGGCGTGCTGGTCAAAGCGATCCTGGACACGGCCAGCCGCAACACGCGCGAGGCCGCCACGCTGGCCGGATCGATCGTGGCGTCGGACGGCAAGTCGCCATTGTTAGCCACCCTGTTTGCGCTGGGCGCGCAATTGCATGTGCGCACGACAGCCGATCACCGGGTGGCGTTGGAAGAGTTCTCGCCGCGACCCGGCACGTTGATCATAAGCGTGATGTTACCGGCGCTGCCGGAGGACGCGCACGTCGCTTACGAAAAGATCGCGCGCACGCCCGCCGATTTGCCCATCGTGTGTGTGGCCGCGCTGGAGAGCGCTTACGTGACGCGCATCGCGCTGGGCGGCGTGGGCGATCAGATGGTGTTGATCGATGCGGACGCGCCGACGGTTGAGGAAGCCGTCGATCTGGCGCAGGCGTCGATCGATCCGCCGACGGACTACTTCGCGTCGAGCGAATACCGGCGCGAGATGATCGGCGTGCTGGTGCGGCGCGTGTTGGCTTAACGACATGGCGTTTCAGTTTGAATGGGATGCTAACAAGGCGGCGGCCAACCACCGCAAGCATGGCGTCGCGTTCGCCGAAGCGCAAGCCGTTTTCACGGATGACCTGGCGATCACTATTCCTGATCCGGATCATTCATTCGCGGAAGAGCGCTGGGTGATCATTGGTTTGTCGAAACAACACCGGCTGTTGGTGGTGGTGTTTACCGAGCGCTCTCAACGGATTCGTTTAATTAGTGCCCGCGTGGCGACACGGGCTGAACAGAAGAGATATGAAGAAGAAAACTTCAACTGAAATTCATGATCGCGATGTGCGCGCTGAGTATGATTTTTCCGGCGGTGTGCGCGGCAAACATGCCAAGACGCTGCGTGAGAACGGGTATACAATTCGCGAATACCATACTGACGGGACGTACACTGAAACCCGCGTTCTGGGTGAGAAGACTGTTGCACTCGATCCTGATGTGTGGGTCTATTTCCCCGATTCCGAATCAGTGAATCGGGCCTTGCGCGCGCTGATTGCGATTGCGCCGGCTGCGCCGGTAATGCGCAAACAGCGCCGCCGTGCCGTCTCGAAATGACCGGTATGTCGGTGTAAGTATTTGCTCTGCGAGGGCTGGTTTAGCCCTCGCAAATTAGTGTGCGGGGGCACATGACCAATCACGTCATTCACACGCCAGACCAGCGGCTGTGCGTGTTTGTCAGTTCCACGCTGCAAGAGTTGGCCGACGAGCGCGCTGCGGCGCGGCAGGCCATCGAGCAGCTGCGCCTGGCCCCGGTGATGTTTGAACTGGGCGCGCGGCCCCATCCCCCCCAGGACCTGTACCGCGCCTATCTCGATCAAAGTCACATCTTCATCGGCCTGTACTGGCAGAAGTATGGCTGGGTCGCGCCCGATATGGACGTGAGCGGCCTGGAAGATGAGTACCTCCGATCGGGTAACAAGCCCAAACTGATCTACCTGAAGAGTCCCGCCCCGCAGCGTGAACCGCGCCTGGATAATCTGCTCGATCGCATTCGCAACGACGATCGCGTGTCATACAAAGCCTTTCGCACGCTGGCTGAACTGCGCGATTTGATCGTCAGCGATCTGGCGATGGTGTTGAGCGAAAGTTTTGAATCCACGCAAACGGCGGACTCGGCGCCTCCGATCGAGTCAGCCGCCCCCCGCCATAATTTGCCGGTGCCGCCCACGCGCTTAATCGGGCGCGAAACCGAGTTGGCTGCCGCGCTCGATCTGATCCGGCGCGACAATACCGGCCTGGTCACGCTGACGGGGGCCGGCGGCACGGGCAAGACGCGGCTGGCTTTGCAAGTTGCCCTGGAACTGGTGGACGATTACGAAGACGGTGTGACGTTTGTGCCGCTCGCGCCGATCAGTGATCCGGCCCTGGTGCTGGCGGCGATTGCGCAAGTGCTGGGCGTGACAGAAAGCGCCTCGCGGCCGTTGCTCGAGCTCTTGATTGAGCGGTTACACGACAAACATCAATTGCTGGTGTTGGATAACTTTGAGCAGGTGGTGGATGCGGCTAAAGACATCGCCGAACTGCTGCGCGCGTGCCCGCGGTTGCAGGTGCTGGCCACCAGCCGCACGCCGCTGCGGGTGCGCGGCGAGAAAGAATTGCCCGTTCCGCCGCTGGCCTTGCCGCCTCTCGATCCTCTTCAAGTTTCAGGCGGGCTGACGGGGGAGACGTTGTCGCGATATGCGGCCGTGGAGTTGTTCATTCAACGCGCGCGCGACGTGAAGCCCGATTTTGTCGTCACGAACGAGACCGCGCCCGCGATTGCCGAGATTTGCTGCCGGCTCGACGGACTGCCGCTGGCGATCGAGTTGGCCGCCTCCCGCATCAAGCTGCTCTCGCCGCAGGCGCTGCTCAATCGATTGGGGCATCGCCTGGAGATGCTGAAGGGCGGCGCGCGCGATCTGCCGCTGCGCCAGCAGACGCTGCGCAAC
>JAUQXD010001433.1 GCA_030834835.1 Thermoflexales bacterium
CACGGCCAGCAAAAAGGCTAATCCGCCTAAAAACAACGCTGCTGCCAAAAGGTTTTATCCTTTGAGACTTGATGTGTTATCCCCGCGCAAACACCGACACGATGTCTTCCATGTGCAGGCCGCGCGAGCCCTTAACCAGCAGCGTATCGTCGGGCTGGATCACTCGATCGAGATACGCGATGGCCTCCTCGTTCGTCTCGCACATCTGCACCCGATCGCGCGGCATCCCGTTCTGAATCGCCTCGATCGCCATCATGCGCCCCAGCGTCCCCACCGTAACCAGCACATCGGCTACGTCCAGCGCGCGCAGCCCCACCAGCCGATGCCCCTCATCTTCGTAGTCGCCCAATTCCAGCATGTCGCCCAGCACCGCAATCTTGCGGCCCGGCAACTCGCTCAGCAAATTCAGCGCGGCAATCATCGACGCGGGGCTGGCATTATAGGTATCGTCCAGAATGGTCGAACCGTTCGGACCGGGTACCGCCACCAGCCGCAGCGCCGCACGTCGATCTTGCAAGCCTTCCAGAATCGCGTCCCACCCCATGCCTTCAGCCAGGCCAACGGCCGTGGCTCGCAGCGAGGTGTGCACGCTGTGCCGGCCCAGCAGCGGCACCTGCACGTGAAAGGCCTCTGTGCGATAGTGCAACGTGAAGTGAATGCCTTCCAGCCCTTCACTGACGATGTCATCCGCCCATAGATCAGCGGCCGGATCAAGCCCGTAGGTCAGCACTCTGGCCCTGGTCACCGCCGCCATCGCGCGCACACGCTCATCGTCATAGTTGAGGATCGCCACGCCGTTCGCGGGCAGCGCCTGTGGCAGTTCCGCCTTCGCTTCGGCAATCGCCTCGATCGTCCCCAGCCGTTCCAGATGCACCGGCCCGACCAGAGTCACCACGCCCACCACCGGCTGCGCGAGTTCACACAGGCGCGTGATTTCGCCTTTAGCGTACATGCCCATTTCCAGCACGGCGCGTTGATACTTCGTTTCCAGTTGCAGCAGCGTCAACGGCAGGCCGATCTCATTGTTAAAGTTGCCTTCGCTTTTCAGCAACGTAAATTGCTGTTGCAACACGGCCGCGATCAACTCTTTGGTGCTGGATTTGCCCACGCTGCCCGTAATGCCGATCACGCGCAGATCTTTGAAACGGCTGCGCCACCATTTAGCCAGTTGCTGCAAGGCGTACAGCGTCTGATCGACCCGCAGCACCACCGGCAAACTGAGCGATCGAAACGACGGCAGCGTGCTGCCGGATCGGAGATCATACTTCAACGCCTCGATCGGCACATCGCGCTCCACCAGGGCCGCCACCGCGCCGCGCTTGAAGGCTTCGGCCACGTACTGATGCCCGTCGGTGTTCTCGCCGACAAACGCCACAAACAGATCGCCCGGCCCCGCCTCGCGCGAATCGATCACCACGCGGCGAATGGGCTGCGCCGACTCCACCTGTCGGCGGCCCAACAAACCTTCAATCACATCGGCGAGAGTCAACATTAGGAACTGGTAGATTAGTAAATTGGTAAATTAGTGATTGGTCAATCGGTCAATCCGTCACGCATTACGAATTATGCATTGAGCATTGTTCATTGATCATTGTTCATTGTTAATTGAATATCATCCGGCTTGATATCCAGCACCGCAAACAGGCGCGTTGCCAGCCGCTGAAACACCGGCGCGGCCGTCTCTGAGCCGTACGGCGAGAGCGTGGGCCGATCGAGTTTGACCATGATGATCAGCTGCGGATTCCCGGCCGGGGCATAGCCGATGAACGAAGCGATCGTCCACGGATCATCGTAGCCGCCCGGGATGGGAATCTGCGCCGTGCCCGTCTTGCCCGCCACACGGTAACCCGGCACCTGCGCAAACGGCACCTCGCGATCAACCACCTGAACCAGCATCTCCGTCAGCGTGTGCGCGGTCTTGGCCGAGATGGGCCGGCCCACCTGCACCGTCTTCGCCACCGTCTCACGCGTGCCATTGATGATCTTCTTGACGAGGTGTGGCTGCACCAGCACGCCGTCGTTCGCCACCGCCGCCACCGCTGCAATCATCTGGATTGGCGTCGCAGACACGCCCTGCCCGAACGAGTTCGTGCCCAGGTCGGATTCTGACCAGTCGCCGGGATCGGCGTCGCGTGTGCGCAGCTGCCCCGCCGCCTCCGATTGCAAATCGATGCCCGTGGGCCGCCCGATGCCAAACGCGCGCACGTAGCGATAAAAATTCTGCTGACCCAGCTGCATCGCCAGCGTCGCCGCGCCCACGTTCAACGATTTCGCCAGCAGCCCCACCATATCGGTTTCGCCGTGCCCGGCGCGATCCCAGTTCCAGATCACCTGCCCGCCGATTTCAATGTACGTCGTATCGTTGTACGTCGTCTCGGGCGTCACCAGCCCCTGATCCAGCGCCGCCGCCATGGTGAAGATCTTGAAGGTCGAACCCGGCTCAAAGTTGGAACCGGTCACCGGGTTAATGAACTGTTTGATGTCAGTCTTCGCCAGGTCGGCATATTGATTTGGATTGAACGTCGGCGCACTCGCCATCGCCAGAATCTCGCCGCTGCGCGGATTCATCACGATGATCGAGCCGGACGTCGCGCCCGTGTCCTGCAAGCCGCGCGCCAGCTCCTCTTCCGCGATCGCCTGCGCCGTTCGATCGAGCGTCAACACCAGATCGGCCCCGGGACGCACGTCGGGAATATCGGCCTTCAACGTCGTGCCGTTGAGCAACCCATCGTACTGGCCCTCCAGTCCGTAATAGCCGGTACGATCTTCATTGACAAAGCCCAGCAGATGCGCGGCCAGTGTATTTTCGGGATAAGTGCGCTTCCAATAGGCTTGCGCCATCACACCTGCAATGTCCAGCGCCCGCACGCGCTTGCCCACATCCGGTGGGAGGTCACGGACCAATCGGGTTTGCACCAGGTCGCTGCCGATCATCGCGCGGAATGTTTCCGGCGTCAGGCCGATGATGGGCGTCAGATCGCGCGCCGCCCGATCGGGATCGCCGCCGTTGCGATCGTACAGGATCATGTAACGTGGTTCGTCGGCAGCCAGCACAAAACCGTTGCGATCGTAGATCCAGCCGCGGCGTGCCGGTTCCGATTGGATCAGCTGTGGCCCCGCGCTATCGGTCGGGATTTGCAGCAGCACTTGATACCGGATCAGCTGCGCGATGACCAGCCCGGTCAAAATGACCAGCAGCCCGAGGAGAAAAATAAGTCGTCCGCGTGAAGGCGCCATAAGGGATGGATTACCGTGCCGGGCCAGGCGCCGCACTACTCGCGGCGTCTGGCATCGCATACAGGTCTCGAATCGACGGGACGTCTGCCTGGGGCAAATAGCGCACCGGCAGATACACCACCGATGCTGCGCCCGCAAAGCCCAGTGCTTCCGCGCGCTTCTTTAACTGCTCGATGGAGCCTTGAGCGCTGATCTTGTTGGCCAGTTCGGCATTGTCCTGCTGCAACTGCCACAACTCTTCACGCAGCGTCTGCACCCGCCGCGACGCCGTGACGATTTCGCTGGATTGCAACAGGTACAGCGCCGCCACCGCCAGCGCCAATCCGATAAGCAGGCCGATGCGCGCCACGCGTTGCGCCGACCAGTTGGACGGCTTCAAGCCTTGATTGACCCAGCTGGCCCAGGAATTGTCCCGACGTTTGCTTGTCTGTTTTCGCGGCACTTTAGAGTTTCTCCGCAATGCGCAGTTTGGCGCTGCGTGCCCGTGAATTGGCGGCCACTTCGTCGTCGCCGGGCACGATCGGTTTGCGCGTGATCAACTTCAACGTCGCCGGCCGCATAATCTGATCCGGCCGATCGTCCGGCTGCGCGGTGCGCTCGCGCGAGGCCGATCGGAAATACTCTTTCACGATGCGATCTTCCAGCGAGTGAAATGAAATAACGGCCAACCGGCCGCCGGGCTTCAACACCTCGGTGGCCTGTGGCAGCACACTCATCAACGAACCCAACTCGTCATTCACGGCAATGCGCAGCGCCTGAAACGTCAGCGTCGCCGGATGAATGCGCCCGCGCCGCCCCATGGCCTGCTCGATCACATCGGCTAACTGCTGGGCCGTGAGGATCGGTCGGGCGGCCACGATGGTGCGAGCGATTTTTCGGCTGGCGGGATCTTCGCCATAGCGATAGATCACATCGGCCAGCTCGTCTTGATCGAGGTTGTTCACCAGATCGGCCGCGGTCTCGCCGCGTGTCGGATCAAAGCGCATATCCAGCGGCCCGCCCGTCAGAAAACCGAAGCCGCGCTCGCGATCTTCCAATTGATCGGACGACAACCCCAGATCGAGCACGACGCCATCGACTTGATCGAAGCCGGTGGCGCGGGCCACTTCACCCAGTCGAGCGAAGTTGGCGTTGACCAGTTTGACTCGCGATCCGAACGGTGCTAATCTCAGAGCAGCGCGTTCGATCGCGGCCGGATCAGCATCAAGACCCAGCAGTTCAATATCGGGCGCGGCGCTGAGGATCGATTCGCTGTGACCGCCGCCGCCCACCGTCCCGTCGATGTAACGACCGCCCGGTTTCAGCGCCAGACCGTCGCGCGTTTCCTGGGGCAAGACGGACACATGCTGCGTCGTCGTCATGAACGAGACGCCGGGGGGCAGCCACCAAATCACGCGCGACCAAAAGTTCACGCGCGGACCATCAGCTGTTAGATGCCCAGCCTGGCCCAGTACTCGGCGCTGATACCCGAATCGAAGTTGGCGCGGATAGCGTTCCATACGTCGGGAGCCCAGATTTCCATGTGGGTGTTGAGGCCCGCCACGATGACCTCGCCGTTAAGTCCGGCATAGTCACGCAAATATTGCGGCAGCAGCACCCGCCCTTGCTTGTCCAGCTCAGGATCGGTCGCGCCTGAAAAGATCAGTCGCTGAAATTCGCGCGCTTGCGGATCGGTCAACGGCAAAGCGCTCAACTTATCCGACAGGGTTTTCCATTCGGTCATGGGGAACACGAACAGGCATTTATCAATGCCGCGCGTTACGACCAGGCCAGTCGCCAGCTCGGCACGATACTTGGCTGGCAGGGTCAGCCGCCCTTTGTCATCCAATGCGTGGGTGTATTCACCTAAGAACATATGTTCCAAACTCCCCACTCAAACCCTGTTTCGATCAAAAACAGGGCAATGATGCCCCACTTTGCCCCACTTTTCCCCACTTGCTAGGCTAGTATACACCACCTTTAGGTCAAATGTAAACTGGCAAACGAAATTTTAAGGTAAGAGTTTGGCAACAAAACACGCCCGCCATCAGCGAAATGCCGATGGCGGGCGTGTAAGTGGTAATGAAACGGGTGATTACGCAACCTTGCGAGGGTTTGATCGTCGTCTCAGACGCATCAAATCAAACCCTCGCAAGGTCTCTCGGCCTGTGGCCGCGCTCAAGAGATCGATAAGCCGA
>JAUQXD010001434.1 GCA_030834835.1 Thermoflexales bacterium
GCTATTGAATCATTAGCGGCGGGCAAATGGCGCAGCGCATTGATCAAGCGCCGGCGTTCAAACGACGGCGATTTGATCGGTGCTTGATCGGCGTCATCGGTCAACACGCGCGCGATCTGACGCGGGCCTTCAGCCGCAAACATGCGAAACAAGCCACGGCGCGAGAGCGGCGGGTTTTTGGCTGTGTAAACGGGGCGGTTTTTTTGAGCAGATACGATGGGGAGTTCAACCACCCGATCGGCCAGGCCGTATACCGCCAGCAATCGGCGCGCCTCGATCAACGTGGTCATGATCGACGTCCGCACTTTACCAACGGGACACTCGCCGCACGCATCCAATCGCACGTTCACACGCTGCATCCCCATCGCGATCAGGCCGATACAGGCCGACGGTCCAAGAGCCGCCAGACAGCCCGTCGTGCGCACGACCGCTTCCACACCAGACGCGCCTTTTTCGGGCGCAGGGTGTTGCGCACACGCCAACTCGATCACGCGCGCAGGCTCGAGCCGGGCCACACATTTCAGCAGATCGCTGACGCCATCTTCGCCGTCAAACGCGCCGGTCGGGCAGACATGCAGACACGCCCCGCAGACTTTGCACGCCGCCGTATCAAGCGTAAGCGCTCCGTTGAGATGCAGCGCATTCACTGGACAAGCGCGAACACATGCGTCGCATGTGGCTGACTTATCGCGCGCGTGGACACACCGATCGGCGTGCAGCCGAATCGGCGCGACCTCGAGTGACGCGAGACGCTCGGCCAGTGACAGTAAGTTCACCGCGTGAGATCCATCTTGAACTTGAGATCAAACATGTCGGCAAGTTCAGTCAGTACGCCGCGAACCAGCAAGGCCATACCGCGATAAAATTCGGTTTGCGCGTGCTCCAGCACCAGACTGCACCAGATCGGCGTCCACTTCAACAAATGCTCGGCCAGGAAGCCGCGCTGCGCGGCGATTGCATCTTCAAAGACGGCCGGCTCATTCTGCTCGATCGCCTGCAGGCCGCACTGCGCCAGGTGTGCCAGAAAGGCCAACTCCAGCCCGATATGATCATCCGGTTCCTTATGCAGGTTTTCTGGCTCCAGCCCATAGCGCAGATACCAGTTGCGCACTTGCAGCGTTTTCTCTTGAAAGACCAGCCGTTCTTCACTAAAGTGCACGGACTCCCACGGCGCGGCCAGCACGCGATCGATACCAATGAACAATCGGGTGTAATCGGCGCGCAGGTCGTCGAAGGCGGCATCCGATAAACCAGCGTGGTAGGTCGACGTCCAGGTTTGCAGCGCCATCAGACCTGTGATCACATCGGGCCGCTGTTCAGCAAACGGGGCCTGGGCAAAGACCTCTTCATCAATCAACGCCTGAAGCCAGGCGCGATCAGGATACTCATACAAGGCTTTGTTGAGCAGACCACACATCAGCGTCTCGCCCATGAGCGCGGTGGGCCAGTCAAAAGTAGTCGTCACATTGGGTAAGGTCGTCACGGGTCAATCTCCCTTATACATCGTGCGCCAGATCGAACGTCGCGGGCGTGGTCAAATCCACTTGCAGTTCACGCAAGTATTGACCGTCGTCGCGTTGTTCGAACACGCTGGATGAAATGCCAATTTCGATATCCAGATCAGTCAAAGTGCGAATCTTGCCGATGTGGAATTCAACGCAATTATGCCGGGCACTGTGCGCATACCGATCGTATTTCTGGCGCTTAAAGGCCGCCAACACCGGCGGGATAGCGTCGCCAAAGACTTTGGCTGATTTGAGCAAATAATCTTTTTGAGAAAAGTAGTGAGTCTCCGGCAGGCGCTTGCCGGAGTTTTGCTGATAGAGCTGCCCGGTGTGCTTGTTTTCGAGCGAGCAATAATGGACACCCATAGTGAGTTGCTGTTTCAACGCGAAGTCCAGCAGGTCCAGGCACACCAGTTCGCTGCGCGCGATCGGCAGCGCACCCGCGTACCAATAGTTGTAGAACACGCGATACGGCCGCCGTTTGAGCTGAAAACCACGCGCCTTGAACGGCTGCGCATCGACCAGCGGGTAGCACAGTTCCAACAAATTGATGCTGTCCAGTTGCAGCCGCTCAAGTTCAAGCAGCACGTCACACATGATGTCAAACGTATCGGGCGGGACCGGCATCTCGACCATGACGTGCGGGATATACGCCTTCGCCAGCGCAATCCGTTCGAAAACGTGGCGATGCCCCTTTTCCAGATCGTGCATGCGGATGCTAAACCGGATCTCATTCAGTCCTGCCTGGTTAAGCCGAGTCAGAATCGCCTCATCGACGTAGTCACCGCAGGTATACAGCCGCTTATAAGCCGCGGGGAATTTCTGATCGGCCGTGGTGAAGAAGGCGACCGCTTCGTCTTTGTGCAGCAGCGGCTCGCCGCCGGTGAGCGCCAGATGCTTAACCTTTTGTCTGGCCGCACTGACCTGATTGAGTTCCTGCACCAGATCGCGCGTATGCTGGCGGTAGTAGTCGTAGTTTTCTTGATTGGGGTTGAAACAGTAATAGCAATCGCGATGGCATTTCAATGACACAAAGTAAGTGGCGCTGCCCACGCCGGTCTGGCAGGCCACGCACGCGGGCGACAGGCGGTTGACGTAGAGGCTCTTGTCGTCGTTGCGAAAAATCACGCCGGCCTGTTTTAGCCGGGAAAACCGATCGGCGGTTTCCGGGCCGTAATCGTGTGGATCTATTTCAAGGCCGGTTTGCTGAATTTGCGACATGAAATCCGCGCTGATCTTGACATACAGCCCGGCGTAGGCCGCTAAAGCGGAGTTCTTGATAGTGGTGAGTGTGTCTTGATCAATACCAATAATCATAAGCCAGTCCCGGTTGTCTGTACTTAGCCCAACCAGCATACACGCTATTCGCCTGCGGCGACAAGTATCAACAGGTCAATATAAAGATGATGATCGTAATATCCCGGTTATGGCGGGGACGCCGCACGTGCCAGCGTCCCCGCCGTATTACAGAACAAACTACAGGCCGAAGCCGGTGTGCATGGCATAGAACAGATAACGCCCCAGCACCTCGCCAATCAGCACAAAAGCGAAGGCGGCGTACATCAAGTTGCCCAGCACCTTCTCCCGCCCGGCACTCATCGCGTTGCGATACACAAACAGCCCGAACACGCCCGCGCCCACAAACACCAGCGCCAGCCGCAGCACAAACACCAGCGAATACTGCTGCGTGATCAACTGGCTGGCCGCCGCCGTGTCTGCACTGCTCGCCAGATACGCCACATACATCGGAATCACCACGAACTGCACACCCAGCAACCCGATCGCACTCAGCGCGATCCCGCGCGCCGTGTCCCGCAGCAACACACACTGCTCACTGACACAGCCCGGCTGCTTGCGCTGCACGTAGGCGTAGTTCGCCACGAAGGCCGCGCCCATCGCCAGCGCACCCAACAGGAAGGTCGTGGCAAAGAACGAGATCGGCGTCGTCCATGTGTTCCAGACCGGCACCGTCCGCAGCATGTAGACTTGCGACATGCTCAACACCGCGATCAGGCCCAACACCGCCGCCACCCAGGCCACGATGTTGCGCACCGCGAACGTGCTGATCTTGCGCCACTGCATCAGGGCGAACACACCGCCCACCACCACAAAGGCCACGCTGAAGAAGATCTCGCGGCTCAGCCACGAGGTACCCAGATTGGCGATCGCCCGTGGCGCATTGAGCGGATTGCCCAGATGGCCGAATGAGCCGATCAGCCCCAGCACCAACACCGGCCCGATCGCCAGCAGCGCCCGATCGCTCAACTGATCGGCCTGTTCTGGCCCGGCCTTGCGCAGCGAGTAGGTGTGCACCAGCCCCAACACCACAAACGCCCCCACCGACATCTGCGTCAGGATCGTGAACAGAATCAACGCCCATTCTCGCACGTTCATTTCATGACCTCCTCGATGTTCATTAGTTGGCCCGTCGGGTTGATCGACGTTTGGGCTTTGGCGTGCGGGGTATACACGATGGAGGGGGTCGTCAACGCCGGATCGGGCAGCGGCGCCGGATCGGCCAACGTACCATATTTGGCTCGCAGTTCCTCGATCGGGCCGAAATCAATGGCGCGATAGGGGCAAGCATCCACGCACGCCGGGCGTTGACCTTTGGCTAACAGGTCCACACAGAAGTTGCACTTGGTCATGGTGCCGGATGCCTCGCTAAACTGGGGCGCGCCATAGGGGCAGGCCCAGCCGCAATATCGGCAACCCACACACGCATTTTGATCGATGGTGACAACGCCATCGGCGTTTTTCGTCATGGCGCCCGTCGGACAGATTTCGACACACAGCGGCTGCTGGCAGTGCATGCACGCGGTCGATACATAGTAAGTGAAGACATTGCTGGGCAACATCTGGTCGCCATCGGCTACCCATTCACCGCCGCTATATTCAAACACGTGCCGCCACACCACGCCGACCGGCAGATCGTTCTTGTCCTTGCAGGCGATCTGGCAGGCCTTGCAGCCGGTGCAGTTGGCGAGATTGACGTGAAATGCAAGTTGCTTAGTCATGGCTGATCTCCTTTCACACCTTCTCGACCTGCGCCAAATTGGTGTGCTGCGGATTACCTTTGGCGAAGGGCGTGGGGTGATACTTGGTCAGCGTGTTGATACAGCCACGCCGATCCACGCCATTCTCGTCAGGCGTATACCACGCTCCTTGCGGAATGTTGATAACACCCGGTCGGATGCGAGGCGTCACTTTCGCCGGCAAGACGACCACGCCCCGATCGTTATACACCTTCACCAGATCGCCGTTCTGAATGCCGCGCGCCCGCGCGTCCAGCACATTGATCTCGACCGCCTGCGGGTGCGCTTCGCGCAAGTAATCGACATTATCGAAGGTCGAGTGTGAGCGCTGGACGGCATGCGAGCCGACCAACAGCAGCGGATATTTCTCCCGCAGCGGATCGCTGACGCCCTCCCATTCCGGGATGTATTTGGGAATGGCCGGAATCTCCTCTGGATCGTTTTGCTTGAACAGATACGGCGAGAAGATTTCGATCTTGCCAGTCTCGGTCTTCAGCGGGTTCGCGACTGGATCTTTCACGAAACCGGAGAGCCCCACGACTGAACCTTTGCTGGTTACCTTGTAAACGCCAGCCTGTTTGAAATCTTCATAGGACGGGAAGTCCGGCTGCGCTTCACGGGCCACAGCGACCATCTCGCGCAGCCAGTCTTCGCGCGAAGTGTGACCCTCGCGGAACTGTTCGCCCAGCCCCAGCCGATCGGCCAACTGTTCGGCGATCCACAACACGTCCTTCGCCTCGAACATCGGCTCGATCAGTTTGTGGCTGAACACCGCAAAGTTCTCGCGGCCTTCGCCGCCGCCGGTGATCAGGTTGTCTACCTCGAATGAGGTGCAATCGGGCAGCAGAATATCGGCAAACTTCGCACTGGGCGTCATCACCACATCGCCGACGAGAATGAACTCCAGTTTGCTGTCGTCTTGCAGTAGCTTGGTCGTGCCATTGACATCAGAGTGTTGATTGATGATCGTGTTGCCGGCCCAGTTCAACATGAACTTCATGTTCTGCGTCAGTTGATCGGCGCCCTTGATCCGATCGCGCGGGCCGGACGTCATCTCTTTCCCGCGCTCGATGAAGTCAGGCCACATGAACACCGAAATCGTGGTCTTGATCGGATTCGTTCCGGCCGGAAAAGATCCCATCTTGATGGACGTTCCAGAACTGGCGCGCAACCCGGGACCGCCGCCATGAATGCCGATGTTGCCCGTCATAGCCGCCAGGACCGGCAAGGCGCGTACCGGCTGCTCGCCATAAGCCCGGCGCTGCCAGCCCAGACCTTGCACCATCCAACAGGGCTTCGTCAGCGCAATCTCGCGGGCCAACTTCACAATCCGATCGGCCGGAATGCCCGTGATCGACGCGGCCCACTCCGGCGTCTTGGCTTGACCATCGGCCTCGCCCATGATGTAGGCCATCCACGAACTATTCGCCGGAGCGCCTTCCGGCAGATTGGTCTCGTCAAAGCCTACGGTGTACTTGGCGACAAACTCTTTGTCATACAGGTCTTCTTTGACCATCACATAGGCCATCGCCGCAATCAGCGCGACATCGGTGCCGGGATAGATCGGAATCCACTCCGCATCCAGCGCCACCGCCGTATCGGTAAGCCGCGGATCGATCACGATAAACTTCGCGCCGGCCTCTTTGGCTTTGAGATAGTGATAGCCATCGCCTTTGCCACCGGCCCGTGTCACCAGCGGATTATCGGCGAACAACACGATGAGCTTGGCGTTGACGCTGTCATCGACGGAGTTGCCGCCCGTCGCCGTAATATACGGGAGCGCCGCGCCATAACAGGCAGAACTATACGTGCCATAGAAGTTGACGTAGCCGCCAAACATATGCAGCAAGCGCGCCAGCGGCCCGCTGCCCTTGTAGGTGCTGTCCACCCCGCCTGCGATCTGGCCGGAAGCATACTGATAGTAGAAGGCTTCATTGCCATATTGCTCTTTGATGCGCTTCATTTGACCGGCGATGGTATCCAGCGCCTCTTCCCACGAGATGCGCTCGAATTTGCCTTCGCCGCGCTTGCCCACGCGCTTCATCGGGTACTTCAAGCGCTCGGCTGAATACACACGG
>JAUQXD010001435.1 GCA_030834835.1 Thermoflexales bacterium
AGATCGACTCCGGTATGCGTTTGATAACTCGATGGCGAAGGGGCCGATCGCGCTGATCGGCTGGCTGGCCGTCGGGTCCGTGATCATCATCGGCGTGATGGCGGCCATCGTGTCACTGTTGCAAATCCCGGTGAATGAAGGTGAGCCGGTCGGCTTCATTGAGGCCTTCTGGCTCAGTTTGATGCGCACCTTTGACGCGGGCACCATGGGCGGCGATACCGGCTGGGGCTTCCGTCTGACCATGTTGGCCGTCACGCTGGGTGGCATCTTCGTCATCAGCACGTTGATCGGTGTGCTGACCAGCAGCGTCGAAGACAAAGTCGAGAACCTGCGCAAAGGCCGCTCCAAAGTGCTGGAAAACAGCCATACCGTGATCCTGGGCTGGTCCGAACAGGTCTTTACGCTTGTGTCGGTACTGGTCATCGCCAATGAAAATCAGCGCAAGCCCAGCATTGTGATCCTGGGCGACAAAGACAAAGTGGAGATGGAAGACGAGCTGCACGAACGGGTGGCGTCGTTTAAGAATACGCGCCTGGTCTGCCGCACGGGTCAACCGGTCGAAATGTCCGACCTGGCGATTGTCAGTTTGCACACGGCCAGATCCATCATCATTCTTTCGCCTGAAAACGACGACCCCGACTCACACGTCATCAAGACGCTGCTGGCGATCACCAACGCGCCTAATCGCCGCGCCGAGCCGTATCACATTGTGGCCGAGATTCGCAACCCGGACAATCTGGAAGTGGCTAAACTGGTAGGCCGCGACGAAGTTGAACTGGTGCTGGTGGGCGATCTTATCGCGCGCGTTACCGCGCAGACCTGTCGCCAGTCCGGCCTGTCGGTGGTTTATACGGAACTGCTGGACTTTGGCGGCGATGAGATTTACTTCACCGAAGAGCCGACTCTGGTGGGCAAGACTTTTGGCGACGCGCTGCTGGCCTATGACGACTCGGCGGTGATTGGCCTGCATGCGAAGAACGGTACGCCGCAGTTGAATCCGCCGATGGACACGCGCCTCAACGCCGGCGATCGGCTGATCGTGATCGCCGAAGATGACGACAAGATCAGAGTGTCGCGTCGCGCCGATTACGCCATCAACACGGCTGCGATCCGCTCGCAACCGATCGTGCCCGCCGCGCCCGAACGAACGCTGATCCTGGGCTGGAACTGGCGCGCCCCCGCCATCATTCGCGAACTCGATAACTACGTTGCGCCCGATTCGACGTTGACGGTAGTGGCCGACGAAGCCCTCGGGCCGAATGAAGCCGATCGGGCACAGACAGCATTAAAGAACCAGATCGTGACGTATCAAGCGGGCACTACCACCGATCGCCGCCTGCTGGAGAGTCTGAACATCGCGCAATATCAGCACGTGATTTTACTGTGCTATGCGGGGCTTGATCCGCAGGCCGCCGATGCGCGCACGCTGATCACGCTGCTGCACCTGCGCGAGATCGGCGAACGCAGCGGGCACGCTTTCTCCATCGTCAGTGAGATGCTGGACATTCGCAATCGCAACCTGGCCGAAGTGACGCGCGCCGACGACTTCATCGTCAGCGATAAGCTGGTCAGTTTAATGCTGGCGCAGATTTCTGAAAACAAGGCGCTGGGGCCGGTGTTTGCCGACATCTTTGATCCCGAAGGCTCGGAAATCTACGTCAAGCCCGCGGCCAACTATGTGACGTTAGGCGAACCCGTCAACTTCTACACGGTGGTCGAAGCGGCGCGGCGGCGTGGTGAAGTGGCCTTCGGGTATCGGCGCGTGGCCGATGCGAATGATGCCGCCAGATCGTACGGCGTGGCCGTCAACCCGGTCAAGTCGGACCTGATCACTTTCACGGAACGCGATCGCGTGATCGTGATGGCCGAGAACTAAACTCTCTATTCGCAGCCAGCCCATTAACGGAGATAACTCATGAGCGAGACAGCGACTTCTCAAAACGGCAATGATCGTTTCACTACAGTCGTCGCCATCATGATTGCGCTGGTGGCGCTGATCGGCGCGGTGGTGGCGTGGCGCGCGTCGGTGGCCGACGATGCATCGGGCGACGCCGACTATGCCGGCCTGCGTGCGGCCATCAACGCGGAGGAGACCCGCGCCTTGAACGCGACGACGGCGTATGCGCAGTATGGGGCGTATGTGGCTTATCAACGCAACAGTGCGCTGGGCGACCTGATCGCCGAGGATATGGCCGCGGCCGCCACCGACGATGAAGTGTTGGTGCTGAACAGCCAGCGCGCCGACGCGCACGACATGGCCATTGCCAGCGAGCGGCTGTTTCAGCAGCGCTTTCTCAATCGCGACGACACGTACAGCGTGGAGCGGCAGCTGGGCGAGATGTGGGCCGACGCTTCCAAACAGCGCGACCTGAACCCTGAGCCGCAGTTTGCCGAAGCCGATCGGTTGAGTGACAAATCGAGTTCGCTGTTGGCCGCCGTGGGTGTGCTGGCGCTGGCGCTGGTGTTTTACACGCTCATCGAATCGGCCAACGGGCGCGGGCGCTATGTGCTGTTTGCGATCGGCACGCTGCTCGCTATCGGCGGCACGGTCGCGGCGATCGTGCTGGAAGCCGCGGTGTAAGGAGCGATCATGAGCGAGTCAACGAATAATTCAAGCGATGTGTTCAAGAATCGGGTCGCCGTCATTATGGCGGTCCTGGCGGCGTTGGTCGCCGTCATCGCCTTTCTGCAAAGCGATGCCGGTTCGCGCGATAATCGCGCCAACCGCGACAGCAAGCGCTACGCGACCGAAGCGCTGGGCCGCAAGGTCAGTGGCCAGGCGCGCGTGAACTTCGACTACAACGCCGCTTATC
>JAUQXD010001436.1 GCA_030834835.1 Thermoflexales bacterium
CTGTTAAGGCGTAGCTATCTTTAATCTCTTTTAGCGAGTAAGTGGGCACATCATCTTGTGCTGCCCTCAAGAGATCAATGATACCTTGGTCAGAATTGCCTTGCGCAAACCAGGCCGCGGCGGTATTAGCATAGAATACACCTACATGTCTCCTTTCCTTGGTCGCATCTCGATATTCCATTGTCCTTTGCGCTAATGTTCGATAGAGTCTCTCGGCCGCCGAAAATAGTCCGTTATCAAATAATGCCAACCCGACGGAGTTTGCACGCAACATGAATGTGTCAGCGGTAATGCCAGCTTTACTCAAGTCGTTAAGTGTCGGATTTCGGATGTCGGCTTCAAACATTGACAGTGCTACACCAATTGCTTCTTCGAGTGCCTTTTGAATCTTTGATCGATATTCTACTTGTATTTGCTCAAGCATTTCTTGAAAGTCCATTGCTTTGTTCTTCCCCGAAGAGTGGCTCGTCATTCCACGGCTCCAGATTCGGTGCAGATAGATCACCAACGCGTAAGCCCTATGCTTATCATTGATTCAATTCATAAATCAACTTCAGCCCTTTCAGCGTCAACTGCAAATCCACCACGTCAATCGCGTCCGTCGCGGGCGCGATGACTTCCGCCAGGCCGCCGGTGGCGATCACTTTCGCATCGCCGAGTTCGCTCTTCAGGCGTTTGACTAAGCCTTCGACCAGACCCGCAAAGCCCAGTACTACGCCGGACTGCATCGTGGTGACGGTGTTCTTGCCAATTGCTTTGGGCGGGCGGACGAGTTCGACTTGAAACAACTGTGCCGCCGAGCGCGTCAATGACTCCAGCGACGTGACCATGCCGGGCGCAATCGCACCGCCCAGGTATTCACCTTGAGCGGAGATGCAATCGAAGACAGTCGCCGTACCAAACGCAATCGCAATCGCCGGGCCGCCGTACAACCGATACGTCGCCAGCGAATTCACCACACGATCCGCGCCCACTTCGCGCGGATTATCCACGGCCAACTTCACGCCCGTCTTGATGCCCGGTCCGACGATCAGCGGCGTGAGGTGCAGATACTTGCGCGCCAGATCGTCGAAGACGGAGCGCAGCGGCGGCACGACACACGACATCGACACGCCGTCGATCTCGCTGGCCGGGATGCCCGCCGCCTGAAACAGGCCCAGCAGCAGCATGGCGTAATCGTCGGTCAACTTCTGTCGTTCGGTAGCAAAGCGCCAGTTCGCCAGCAGGCTGTTGCCGCTGAACACACCGGCTTTGATGGAAGTATTGCTGATGTCGAGTGTGAGGAGCATGGTTATTGGTGATCGGTAACTGGTCGATTGGTAACTGGTGACAAGTAACGAGTGACGAGTGAGCGGTTACGAATTGACCAATTCACCAGTCAGCCACTTACCGTCTTGGTACAAGAAATTATCAATCAGGCGCGGCTTGCCCACGCGTACGGCCATCGATAGCAGTACTCCCTCGCCCTTCAAGGGAGAGGGTTGGGGTGAGGGTGCAATCCCCAACTCTTGCAATGTCGTCGCATCCGCCGCCGACACATAGTCGATCTTCGCCAGCGGTTCCGCTTCAATCACGCCGCGCATAATCGATCGGAGTTGATCGCCGTCGCGTTCGCCTTGATCGAAGGCGTTCTTTGCCGCTGTTAACGCTCGATACAACACGGGCGCAGCCTTGCGATGATCCGCATCCAGATACGTGTTGCGGCTCGACATGGCCAGTCCGTCGGCTTCGCGCAGCGTGGGGCAGATCACGATCTGAATCGGTAGATTCAGATCGGCCACCATCCGCTTGATGACGATGGTTTGCTGCGCGTCCTTCTGCCCGAAGTAGGCGCGCTCCGCCCCGACGATGTTGAACAACTTCGCCACCACCGTCGCCACGCCGCGAAAGTGTCCCGGCCGCGACGCGCCTTCCAGATACTTGGTCACATCTTCGACGGTGACGTAGGTCTGATAATTCGGCGGATACATCACCTCGGGCGTGGGATTGAACACCAGATCAACGTCGAGTGACTTGAGCAAACTCAAGTCATGATCCAGATCACGCGGATACGCGGCCAAGTCCTCGTTCGGCCCGAACTGCGTGGGATTGACGAAGATGCTGACCGCGACGTGATCGTTTTCGGCTTTGGCGCGCTTAACCAAAGACAAATGCCCCGCGTGTAGAAAGCCCATCGTCGGCACAAGGCCCCACCGACCAGGCAGGGCGGCTTTGGCGGCACGGAAAGATTCAATGGTTGAAAGAACTTGCATGTGAGACCCCAATTAATGGGACGCAGATTAACGCTGATTTCGCCGATAAATCTTTTATCTGCGTCTATCTGCGCAAATCAGCGTCCAATTCATTTGAATGGAACTTCAACGACCTTGGCGGCAACCTCATCGAGCATTGCTTTGATCTCAGCCTGCACGCGCGCAATCAGATCGGCTTCGGGCACGATCGTCTTGTCGGCTTGATCGCGTCGTTTCATTTCGATGCCGCCGTTCTTCAGGGCTTTGCTCGCGACGGTCAGGCGAATGGGCAGGCCGATCAAGTCCGCATCGGCAAATTTGACGCCGGGGCTTTCGCTGCGATCGTCGTACAGCACTTCGAGGCCTGCTTTGAGCAGGGCGTCGTACACCCGATCGGCGGTTTCGGTTTCGCCCAGCGCGATGAGGTGGACTTGATACGGCGCAACGGTGATGGGCCACAGCAGACCCTTGTCGTCGTGATGCTCTTCGGCCACGCAGGCCAGCAAGCGCCCCGAGCCGATGCCATACGACCCCATCACGATGGGCTTCTCGGTCCCATCGGCCGCGAGGAAGGTCGCATTGATCGCGGCGGAATAGCGCGTTCCTAGTTTGAAGATGTTGCCTACTTCGACGCCGCGTGATGTGTACAATGGTTGGCCGCAGTTGACGCACGCATCGCCATCGCCCGCCGCCGCGAGGTCGGCGATCAAGGTTGCTTCATAATCACGGCCAATGTTCGTGTTGAGCAAGTGATAGCCCGCGTCATTCGCACCCGCCACGAGATTGGGCGATGACGGCACAGCGTCATCGACAACCACTGTGACGCCAGACAGACCGATCGGGCTGGCGTAACCCGGCGTGGCCCCGACCGCGCGAATCTCTTCATCGGTTGCGGGGCGCAGCCAATCGGCTTTCACCGCATTGCTCAACTTGGTTTCGTTCACATCCATATCGCCGCGCACTACCGCGAAAATAAACTCTTCGCGAGTGCGGCCTTCATCTTCATGACCGGCGATCATGAACACGGCTTTGGCCGTCTTGCTCTTGGGCACACCGAGGAAATTCGCCAACGCCTCGATCGATTTGCA
>JAUQXD010001437.1 GCA_030834835.1 Thermoflexales bacterium
TGATCGACTATGGCCTGAGCCACGACGCCGATCTGGTCATCTTTGCCGGCGACGCCTTCAAGACGCGCGATCCCAGTCCCACTTTGCAGCGCGAATTTGCCCGCCGCGTGAAGCGCATTGTTGATGCGGATGTGCCGATCGTGATGCTGGTAGGCAACCACGATCTGCCCGCGATGGAGAAGAAAGCCAGCAGCATCGACATCTATCGCACGCTGGGTGTGCCGAATGTGATCGTGGGCTGGGAAGAAGCCGTGCACGTAGTCGAGACGAAGCGCGGCAAGGTGCAAGTCGCCACCGCGCCGTATCCGATGCGCAATCGCCTGATGGCACAGCCTGACCACAAAGGCAAATCGATCGAAGAACTGGACAAGTCGCTGCAAGACATCGTCGGCGATAACATCCGCGCGCTGGCCGAGCAACTCAATCCCGATTGGCCAGCCATCCTCACCGGTCATTTCACGGTCTCCGGCGCAGTCTATGGCTCAGAGCGCAGCGTCATGATCGGGCGCGATGTGGCCGTCTTGAAGAGTGTGCTGAGTGACGGCCCGTGGGATTACGTGGCGCTCGGCCATATCCACAAACATCAAGACTTGAACGAAGGTCGTTATCCGTCGATGGTGTATCCCGGCAGTTTGGAACGCATCGACTTTGGCGAAGAGAAAGAGCCGAAAGGTTTCTGTTGGGTCGAGCTGGACAAAGGCGCAACGACGTGGCGTTTTATACCGGTGAAGGCGCGACCTTTCCTTACAATCAGCCTTGACGTGCGCGAAGAAGACGATCCGACGATGGCGGTACAGGCCGCAGTGGCGCAGCATGACGTAAGCGACGCCATCGTGCGCGTCAACGTGCGACTGCGCCCGGAGCAAGACGCCAGCCTGCGCGAGAAGGACGTGCGCGCCGCACTGCGCGATGCGGACTTCGTCGCCGCCGTCAACCGTCAGGCCGATCGCGATGTGCGCGAAAGACTGGGCGGCCTCTCGCCGGAGGGTATGACGCCGAAAGAACTGCTGCACAAGTATTTGTTTGCCAAGAACGTCGATGATGCTCGAATCGACTTGTTGATGCAACATGCCGAAAGCATTTTCGGAATGACAAATGAATAATGTCAAATGACAAACTGCCCTACGGAGGATCAACGTGGTGCAACGGTCTCCAGCAGACATTCAGAAACGAACTTTTGATTTCGGCGTGCGAGTAATTCGGTTGGTCGACAAGTTGCCGCGAACACTGGCGGCCACAGAGATTGGCAAGCAACTGTTACGCTCGGGCACTTCTGTGGGCGCAAATGTGCAAGAGGCCGACGCGGCTGAATCTCGGAGCGATTTCATTCACAAGATGAGCATCGCGCTGAAGGAGGCGCGAGAAAGCCGCTACTGGCTGAGCCTCATCGATACGGCAATCGTGCAAAATACGGATGAAGTCAAAACGCTCATTCAAGAATCCACTGAACTGACCAAGATTCTTTTCACCATTATTGCCAATGCCCGCAAGGCGCGCCGCTAGTTTGTCATTTTTCATTTGTCATTGTTCATTGCTATGATCCCACTTCATCTCAAACTCACCAACTTCATGCCTTACCGCGAGGCCGAGATTGACTTCAGCGGCATTCACATCGGCTGTCTGACGGGCGACAACGGCGCGGGTAAATCGTCGATCCTGGATGCGATTACGTGGGCGGTGTGGGGCCGCGCCCGCTCGAAACGCGATGACGACCTGGTGCATCAGGGCCAGACCGACATGCAGATCGAGTTTACGTTTGCGTTGGGCGGCAACGCCTATCGCGTCATCCGCGCGCGCAAGGCGGGCAAAAAGAGCGGCGCGGGCGCGCTCGATTTTCAAGTCGGTCCGCTCCCTTCCCCTGTCGGTGCTTTTTCCGACGGAGGAAGGGTCGGGGATGGGGGTTGGCGCACCATCGCCGAAACCAACATGAACGCCACCCAGCAAAAGATCATTGACACGCTGCGGCTGGACTACGATACCTTCATCAACTCCGCCTTTCTGCTGCAAGGCCACGCCGACGAATTCACCGTCAAGACGCCGACCGAGCGTAAGCGCGTGCTGGCTGATATTCTGGGCCTCGACATCTGGGACGATTACGAAGCGCGCGCCAAAGAAAAACTAACGGCCATTGATAATGAACTGCGCCTGATCGATCTGCGTCTCAACGAAATCGACGAAGAGATCAAGCGCCAGCCGCAGTTCGAGGCCGAAGTCGCTGCCGCGCAAAAAGCCGTCATCGAATTGGGCAACAGGCTGCGCGAGGTGGAGGACAAATATCGACAGGCACAGGAAGCCCAACGGACATTGGGCGCACTCGATGCACAGCTGAT
>JAUQXD010001438.1 GCA_030834835.1 Thermoflexales bacterium
GGTGTTGACGCGTCCGCCTTGCGACATCGTGCTGGTGCGCGGCCCGCTGCCCGATCAGATTCGGCGCGTCCTGGTGCCGGTGCGCGGCGGCCCGCATGCGGAATTGGCGCTGCGCGTAGGCTTGAGCGTACACGCGCCGCACGTGACCACGCTGCACTTGACCTCGGCCGATCAGGCCGGAACCGATGCGCCGTTTCGCGGGTTGGAACAGGTGCTGAAGCGTCTGCCGGAAGTGCACGCCCAAACGGCCGTCACGTCCGATCCGGCGCAGACGATTTTGGATTATGCGACCGACTGTGATCTGATTGTGATGGGCGCGACCGCGCAGCCTGCGCGCAGCCGCACCTCGCTGGGCGCGGTGGCCGATCGGGTATTGCAGGCGTCGTCGGCCGCGGTGCTGGCCGTAAAGACGCGCCGCCCCATGTCGATCCACTTGCCCCATGCGGTGACCGACACACAGGCCATTTCGATCCTGGTGGACAAGTGGTTCGCCCAAAACACGTTTCATGCCGGTGAATTTGAAGACTTGCGCGCGCTGGTCCAGGCCAAAACCGACCAGCGTGTCACGATCAGTCTGGCGCTGCCCGCGTTAAACGAAGGCGAGACCGTGGGGCGTGTGATCGAGACGGTGAAGTGCGCCTTGATGGACGACGTGCCGTTGTTGGATGAGATCGTGCTGATCGACTCCGACTCGACCGATCGCACGCGCGACATCGCCCGCGAACTGGGCGTGCCGGTGCATGTCCATCAGCAATTGCTGCCCGATCGCGGCGCGCGGCGCGGCAAAGGCGAGGCGTTGTGGAAGAGCCTCCTGGTCACGCGCGGCGACATCATCGTGTGGATCGATACCGACATCGTCAACATTCATCCGCGCTTTGTGTATGGGCTGGTGGGGCCGCTGCTGATCAATCCTAAACTGCAATTCATCAAAGGCTTTTATCGCCGCCCGTTGAAGGTGGGCGAGAAGATTCAAGCGGGCGGCGGCGGGCGCGTCACCGAATTGACGGCGCGGCCCTTGTTGAATTTGTTTTACCCTGAACTGTCGGGCGTGCTGCAGCCCCTGTCGGGTGAATACGGCGGACGCCGCGCGACGCTGGAGCAGCTGCCGTTTTTCTCCGGTTACGGCGTGGAGACCGGTCTGCTGATCGATGTGTTTGAGCGTTGCGGGCTGGACGCCATCGCGCAGGTCGATCTGCTGGAGCGCATCCATCACAATCAACCGCTGGAAGCGCTGAGCAAGATGTCGTTTGCCATCTTGCAGGCCGTGGTCCGCAAAGTGGAGCGGCGTTACGGGCGCGCCATGCTCGACGACGTGAACCGCTCGATGAAGCTGATTCGCTATGAAGGCGGCAACTACTATCTGGATGTCGAAGAGATCGCCGAACTTGATCGCCCGCCGATGATCGAGGTCGCCGAATATCTCAATCGGAATCAAGTGCGATGACGACGATGCGCGATCAGCTGATCGCCCTTTATGGCGAAGTCGTTGGCGAAAGCACGTATGAGGCGGTCCAACGCCAACTCGATCGGTTTTCTGCGGCCAACGGCCC
>JAUQXD010001439.1 GCA_030834835.1 Thermoflexales bacterium
CGGTTTGGGAAGTTTCTCGTCCACCGTCACAGGCACACCGTCCACGCTCGATTCACCGGTCTGGGTCAGGCTCATCGCCATGACAAACACGGCCAGCGGAATACGCTGGAATGCCGCCCGATGCCGCTTGAGGAAGCCTATGGCCGAACGATGCCAGCCCATGATCATCGGCCCGCCAACCACCACGCCGTCATAAGCCGCGAGGTCTCTGACTTCGCTCAGCGGCAAGACATCTACCTGCACTCCGCTTTTGGCGATCTCGTCTCCCACCGTCTTAGCAACGTCGGCGGTTGAACCGGCCATGGTGGCGTAGGCTACCAAAACTCTCTTCATGTAGGGTGTCCTTAGCCGCCGATGCTAAACGCGCATAAAGCCGAGCGTGCGGAACATCACCCGCATCATCGAGTGGCCGAAGTCCGGCTTCAGGAATTGATTCGGGCAGCTGCCGGGGATCACGGCGATGCCGTTCTCGCGGCACAGCTTCACCGCTTCGGGCGAGACGCTGGTCATGCTTTTAGCCGCGCCCGGCTTGGTGCCCATCATGCAATGCATCCAGACGTGCTTGATGCCGAGTTCCACGCACTGCTGAACGATCTGATCGGTGACTTTGGGATTGGCGAGAATGAAGACGGCGTCGGGCCGGTCAGGGATCGACTTGAGGTCGGGATAGCAGGGTTCGCCTTCAAACGTAGTCAGGCGCGGATTGACGGCGGTGACGGCATAACCGGCCGCCTTAAACCGATGGTAACCTGCATTGCAACCCGTCTCACGCTTGTCGGACACGCCCACCACAGCGATCTTTTTCTGAGCGAGAAAATCCTGGACCAGGGCATCGATCTTAGCCATGTGAACTCCTTTGTGTGTCGCGTGTTTGAACGCGAAGTGGTTTTTGACTGGCCTTTTTCAACGTCTACCAGTGTACACGCTCTGCCGCCGCGCCTACATCTGGAAAAGATCACGCTTAGCGGCGATCAATGTCACACGCGAGACAAACAAAAGTCCGGCCGTGATTTCTCAAGGCCGGACTTCACCGTTTATTTTTGAGTTACGGCCGTAACCGGCGCAGCGAATCTCTAAATTCTTCTTCTTGACGTGAGTCTTTCAACTCTTCCAGAGTGACCTTCTTCACCAGTTTCTCTAAATGCCGGTCCAAGGAATAGAGCCACAGTCCTTCTGGAGCGGCAACAACAAAGGACGGCAAACCAAGCTGTAAAGCATACGACTTAGCCTGATCTACGGCGGGTTGGAGGTCCTTGTCGTTAATGATCCGTAACTTGTCTTCAAATAATGTCACTGGCCCCCGTTCATCACTCACAAAAAAATCTACTCGACCAGGATGATATTGGCTGCCAATGCAAAATCGACAAGGATGTTGATAACGATATTTGAGGCTCCAGCGCTTGAGGAGGGGTTCAACGACTTCCGTCTCGAACTCGGCTTCGGACGTAAACTTACCTGAATCTCCGGTTGGGCAACTGGCTCAGGCTTGAGATCATATCGTTGTCGGGTTTCTTTCGGCAACTTGTCCAGCAATCGATTGTAGATCGAATGAGGCATAGGCTCCGTAATCGTTCCCTGAAAATGTTTGCGAGCAGTGCCCCATTGACCGAGGATACTATCTCTTAACATCTCAACAAGCGATATATCATCGATCGCACAGACCTTATCCATGTTGACGCCGAACCCACCCCATTCTGTCCATGGCGAAAAGGTTGGTTCGTCAATGACCTGATAAATAGACACTGTAGCACGGCTACCGACAGGCCGATGCTAAAAGGTATGGTTTGGGGTAAACTCGGGCGCTATGAAAAAGACGCCTGCCAGCTCTCCCCCCAAACTGGGGCCAGGTGAATACCGGCCCGATATGGCGTTTA
>JAUQXD010001440.1 GCA_030834835.1 Thermoflexales bacterium
ACCTGCCCGGCGTGCGCTATCACATCGTTCGCGGCAGCCTGGACACGGCGGGTGTCGAGAAGCGCTCGCAAGGTCGATCGAAGTACGGTTCTAAGCGGCCCAAGCAGAAGCCGGCGTAAGGGCTACGGGAGAATAGGAACACATGTCACGTCGTGTAACTGCTGTTAAGCGTCCAGTCATCCCTGATATTCGCTACAATCATATCGTCGTATCCATGTTCATCAATCGCATGATGCGCGGCGGCAAGAAGTCGACCGCTCAGCGTGTGATGTACGGCGCGTTCGAGTTGATCGAGCAGCGTGCCAAGCGCCCGCCGCTGGAAGTGTTTGAGCAGGCCATGCGCAATGCCACGCCGCAGATCGAAGTGAAGCCGCGTCGCGTCGGCGGTGCCACGTATCAAGTGCCGGTCGAAGTGCCGGCCGATCGCCGCAACACGCTGGCGATGCGCTGGATTTTGGGCGCAGCCCGCTCGCGCGGTGGCAAGTCGATGGCCGAGAAGCTGGCGAGTGAATTAATGGACGCCGCCGCCGGCAACGGCTCGGCGATTAAGAAGCGCGAAGAAACGCACAAGATGGCCGAGGCCAACCGCGCCTTTGCCCACTTCCGTTGGTAATCTAAAATTCTCTTAGTTTTGGTTTGAATGGCGGCGCGTCATCGAATCGATGAAACCCCGCCAACTGCCAACCGTAGGTCAGGTTTAGTATCATGTCACGGGAATACCCGCTCGAATTCATGCGCAATATCGGCATCATCGCTCACATCGATGCCGGTAAAACTACTACTACCGAGCGGGTTTTGTTTTATACAGGCAAAACCCATAGAATCGGCAATGTAGATGACGGCACCACGGTAACGGACTGGATGGAGCAGGAACGCGAGCGTGGGATTACGATCACCGCCGCCGCCATTACCTGCAATTGGCGCGACTATCAGATCAACATCATCGATACTCCCGGTCACATTGACTTCACCGCCGAAGTACAGCGATCGTTGCGGGTGCTGGACGGCGGTGTTGTTGTCTTTGACGGCGTCGCGGGTGTTGAGCCGCAATCGGAAACGGTGTGGCGGCAGGCCGATCGGTATCACGTCCCCCGCATGTGCTTTGTGAATAAACTCGATCGTGTGGGCGCCGATTTCTATCGGACCGTCGGCATGATCAAGGATCGGCTCGGCGCGAATCCGCTGCCGATCCAATTACCAATCGGGCGCGAGGCGGACTTCCGTTCGATCATCGATCTGTTCAAGATGAAGTCGCTGAACTGGGTGGACGATCTTGGACTGACGATCGAAGAACGCGAAATTCCGGCGGATATGCTGGATGAAGCCAAGGCCGCGCACGACACCCTGATTGAACGTATTGCAGAAACAGACGATGAACTGACTCATCGTTTCCTCGAAGGCGAAATACTGCCCGTTGAAGAGTTGAAGAAAGCGCTCCGCAAAGCTACAATTGAAGGCAAGATTGTCCCGGTGCTCTGTGGTTCGAGTTTGAAGAATAAGGGCGTACAGCCCATGCTCGACGCGGTGATCGATTATCTGCCTTCACCCGCTGAGATTCCCGCCGTCACCGGCACCAATCCCGATACAGGTGAAGTGGAACCGCGCTCAACCGCTGAAGGTGAGCCGTTCTGTGCTCTGGTCTTCAAGATTGTGGCCGATCCGTACGTTGGACGGTTGGCTTACTTCCGCGTGTACTCGGGCAAGGTCGATGTGGGCGAGACGGTGAGCAACTCATCGAAGCGCCGCAAGGAACGTCTGGGCCGCGTGTTGCGCATGTATGCTGATCGCCGCGAAGAACAGACGGAAGTGTTGGCTGGCGACATCGGCGCGACGCTGGGCCTGAAAGATTCGTTCACCGGCGATACGCTGTGTGACCCCGATTATCCGCTCATTCTCGAAAGCATTTCGTTCCCCGATCCGGTGATCGAAATTGCCATCGAACCGAAGACCGCAGCCGATCAAGACAAGATGGGCGAAGCCCTGCGCCGATTGGCTGAAGAAGACCCCACGTTCCGTGTTCGCACCGATGAGAATACCGCGCAAACGCTGATCGCCGGGATGGGCGAGTTGCACCTGGAAGTGCTGGTCGATCGCATGCTGCGCGAATTCCGCGTGCAGGCGAATGTCGGCCGCCCCAAGGTCGCCTATCGCGAGACGATCACCCGGCCGGTGAAGGTCGAAGGGCGTTTCGTGCGCCAATCGGGTGGCCGCGGACAGTATGGTCATGTGTGGCTGCAACTCGAGCCGCTCGAAAAGGGCAAGGGCTTCGAGTTCGAGAACGGCGTTATCGGTGGAACTGTGCCGAAGGAATACGTGCCGGCGGTCGAGAAGGGCGTGAAGGAAGCCATGGAATCGGGCGGCCTGGCCGGGTATCCGATGGTGGATATGAAGGTCACGCTGATCGATGGTTCGTACCACGAAGTGGACTCGAATGAAATGGCCTTCAAGATCGCCGCATCAATGGCGCTGAAGGACGGGTCGGCTAAGGCCAAGCCGGTGCTGCTGGAACCGATCATGAAAGTGGAAGTGGTCGTCCCGGACGAATATACCGGCGACGTGATTGGCAATCTTTCGGCGCGCCGCGGCCAGATCGAAGGCATGGAGCCGCGACCCGGCAACGTGCAGGCGATCAAGTCGCACGTGCCGCTGGCGAATATGTTTGGTTACGCGACTGATTTGCGCTCCACGACACAGGGCCGTGGCACGTTCACGATGGAATTTGAACACTACGCCGAAGTGTCGCAGAGCGTGGCGGATGAAATTCTGAAGGGCAAGCGCGAGCCGGCGCGTGCTCGATAAGCGATAATTCAGGAGGAAAACATGTCGAAGCAGCAGTTTGATCGTTCGAAGCCGCACGTGAATGTCGGCACGATGGGACACATTGACCACGGCAAGACGACGCTGACGGCGGCCATCACGAAAGTGTTGGGCATGA